>NZ_ASSI01000038.1:0-88821 GCF_000466765.1 Burkholderia sp. AU4i
CGCTGCCGATCTTCGAAGGCGGCAGGCTGCGAGCCGGCCTGCGCGCGCAGACCGATGCGTACAACGCCGCCGTCGCCGACTACGACGACACCGTCGTCAACGCGCTCGCCCAGGTCAGCGACTCGCTCGTGCAGCTCGACGCTCTGGCGAGGCAGCGTGACCTGAATCGCGATGCGCTGGCACGCGCCCAGCAGACCTACGACATCGAGACGCGGCGCTACCAGAAAGGCATTTCCGGCTACCTGGACGTGCTGCTGGCCGAAACCCGGCTGCTTGAGGACCGCCGGTCGGTCGCTCGCGCCGATACCTCACTTGCCGTCGAGCACGTCCGGCTGATCGCCGCGCTCGGTGGCGCAACGAACCCCGGAGCCCAACAATGAATCGCACCGACACTCCGCCGGCCGCCGCGGGCGCGGCGTCGCCCCCGCCCGCCGAACAGGCGCTGCGCACCACGCGGCGCCGCTACTTCCGCTGGTTCTTCATCGCGCTCGCCCTGGCCGCGCTGGCCGGCGGCTACTGGTGGGTCACGTCGCGCGGCACCGAGACGACCGACGACGCCTACGTGACGGGTGATGTCGTGCAGGTATCGCCGCAGGTGGCGGGCACGGTCGACACGATCATGGTGCAGAACGCCGAATGGGTCCGTGCCGGCGATCCGCTGTTCCGCGTCGATCCGACCGATGCGAAACTCGCGCTCGACGACGCCGTTGCCCAGCTCGCCCATGCGGTGCGCGAGTACCGCACCGCGCATGCCGACACGGCGCGCGAAGCGGCGCAGATCCTCCAGCGCAAGGCCGAGCTGTCGAAGGCCTCCGACGACCTGCAGCGACGGCTCGGCCTCGCGCAGGACGGCGGCGTATCGCGCGAGGACATCCGCCATGCGCGCGACGCGATGACCAGTGCGTCCGCCGCGCTGGACGCGCAACAGGCCGCGTACGACGCATCGCGTGCCCGCGTCGACGGCACGTCGATCGACTCGAACCCGCTGGTGCGCGCCGCGGCCGCGCGGGTGCGCAGTGCGGCGCTCGCACTGCGCCGCACCGAAATCCGCGCGCCGCTGGCGGGGCTCGTGACACGCCGTGTCGTGCAGGTCGGGCAACACGTCACGCCCGGCGCGCCGGCCATGGCGCTCGTGCCGCTCGACCATGTGTGGGTCGAGGCCAACTTCAAGGAATCGCAGCTGCGCGGCATGCACGCCGGGCAGGCCGTCGAGCTTCGCTCGGACCTGTATGGCTCCGACGTCGTGTTCCACGGCCGCATCGAAGGCGTCGAGGCGGGCACGGGTTCGGCATTCGCGTCGGTGCCCGCGCAGAACGCGACCGGCAACTGGATCAAGGTCGTGCAGCGCGTACCCGTGCGGGTCGCGCTCGATCCCGGCGAATTGCGCGCGCATCCGCTGCGCATCGGCCTGTCGATGAACGCATCGGTCGTGCTCGGCGACGGCGCGCCCGGCACCGCATCGGCCTCCGTGCGCCCCGCGCCGGCCGCCGCCCGGCGCCCGATCGACGCGACGTCGATTTTCGATGACGATGCCTCGTCCGGCGACGCCCTCGTCAACGACACGATCCGCGCGAACGACGGCGCCGCCGTGCGCCGCGCGCCGGGAGCCTGAGCATGGCGCCCGTCGCTCGGGGTGCGGCGCCGAAACTGCCGCTGGAGCCGCTGCAGGGCCCGGCTCTCGTGCTCGTCGCGATCGCGATCAGCGTCGCCAACTTCATGCAGACGCTCGACCTGACGATCGCCAACGTCGCGGTACCGACCATCGCCGGCGATCTCGGCGTCGCGCCCGACATGGGCACCTGGATGCTGACGTCGTTCGCGACGCCGCTCGCGATCACGCTGCCGCTGACCGGCTGGCTCGCGCAGCGCTTCGGCCAGGTGCGGCTGTTCCGGGTCTCGGTCGTGCTGTTCGTCCTGACCTCGATCCTGTGCGGCCTCGCACCGAATTTCGAATCGCTGCTGCTGTTCCGCGCGCTGCAGGGCGCGGCCTCCGGGCCGATCACCGCGCTCTCGCAGGCGCTGCTGCTGGCCGTGTTTCCGGCCGCGCGCCGCAACGTCGCGCTGTCGGTCTGGCAGACCACCACGTTCGTCGCGCCCGTGCTCGGCCCGATCGCCGGCGGCTGGATCACCGACAACCTCTCGTGGCCCTACATCTTCTACGTCAACGTCCCGACAGGGGCGCTGGTCCTGCTCGGGCTGACCCGCTTTCTCGGCCGGCGCGACAACCCGACCCGCCACCTTCCCGTCGATTTCGTCGGGCTGCTGCTGCTCGCCGCCGCATTCGGCTCGCTGCAGCTGATGCTCGACCGCGGCCAGAACCTCGACTGGTTCGCGGCGGTCGAGATCCGCGCGCTCGCCGTGCTCTGCGTCGTGTCGTTCGTCGCGCTGGTCCTCTGGGAGCTGACCGACGCGCATCCGATCGTCGACCTGCGGCTGTTCGCGGATCGCAGCTTCACGGCGGGAACGATCGCGGTGACGGTCGGCTTCGGCGTCTATTACGGCGCGCTCGTGCTCGTGCCGCTCTGGTTGCAGACCGAGCAGGGCTACACGGCGACCTGGGCCGGCATCGCCACCGCGCCGCTCGGCATCGCGGGCATCGTGATCGCGCCGTTGATCGGCCGCATCCAGGGGCGCAGCGACCCGCGCCACCTCGCGACCGTGGCGCTGGTCGGCTGGGGCGCGGCGTCGTTCTGGCGCATGGGCTTCAATACCGACGTGACGCTCGGCGACATCGCGGCCAACTCGCTGCTGATGGGCGCGGCCACCGCGTTTTTCATCACCCCGCTCGTGTCGCTGTCGATCGCCGGGTTGCCGCGCGAAAGGCTGCCGGCGGCGTCGGGCGTGCAGAATGCGCTGCGCCGGATCGGCACCAGCGTCGCCACCTCCGTCGCGCCGACCTATTTCGAACGGCGCTCGCGCGTTCACAACACGTACCTCGTCGATCGCATCACGCCGTTCGATCCGGCTGCCGGCGACTGGCTCGCCCGGCTCGAACATGCCGGCATGTCGCCGGCCGGCGCGCTCGCGTCGGTCAGCCGCTCGATCGACGTGCAAGCCCACATGCTCGCGCTCAACGATTTCTCGTTCGGTTGCCTGCTGCTGTTCGGCGCGACCCTGCTGGCCGTCTGGTCCATCCGCTACCGGCGTCCGTGACGCCGATCAACCGGCTCCTTCCGATGAACGCCCCCGACCTCGACAACGTCGTCGCACCCGACATCGCCCCGGCCCGCACGGCCCGGCTCATCTGTTTCGGCGTCTTTCTCGGCGCGCTGACCTTCGGCGTCCTGCTGCCCGTCGTGCCGCTGTACGTGCACGACACGCTCGGCTTCGGCACGCTCGTCGTCGGCACGGCGGTCGGCGCGCAATTCCTCGCGACCGTGCTCACGCGGAGCATCGCGGGCCGCCGCGCCGATCATCGAGGCGCGAAGCGCACGATGTGCGCGGGGCTCGTGTCGTGCGTCGTCGCGGGCGGCGTCTACGTCGCGAGCGCCACGGCGCCGGCCGGCCCGGGCGCGCGTCTCGCGCTGCTGGTTGCCGCGCGGCTGCTGTCCGGGCTCGGCGAAAGCCAGCTCGTCACCGGGGCGCTCGCGTGGGGCATCGGCACGCTCGGCGCGACCCGCTCGGGCCGCGTGCTCTCGTGGACGGGCATGGCCCTCTACGGCGCGATCGCGCTCGGCGCGCCCTGCGGGATGGCGCTCGCGCGCCCCGGCGGGCTGGCCGCCGTGGCCGGCGCCACGATCGTCCTGCCCTGCATCGCACTCGCGCTCGTCGCCACGCTGCCTGCCGTCGCGCCGCAGCCGGGCCTGCGGGTGCCGCTGTCCCGCGTGCTGCGAATCATCGCGCGGCCCGGATGCAGCCTCGCGCTGCAGGGCGTCGGTTTCGCGGCGATCGGCGCGTTCGTGACGCTGCTGTTCCAGGCGCGCGGATGGGAAGGCGCGGGCCTCGCGCTCAGTTGCTTCGGCGGTGCCTTCGTCCTCGTCCGCGTCCTGTTCGGCCATCTGCCCGACCAGTTCGGCGGTTATCCGGTCGCGCTCGCCGCGCTCGCGGTCGAGGCGATCGGCCAGCTTCTCCTGTGGGCGGCGCCGGCATCCGGCGTCGCGCTCGTCGGCGCGACCGTATCCGGCCTCGGCTGTTCGCTGGTCTTTCCCGCGCTCGGTGTCGCCACCCTCCGGCACGTGCCGGCGCAGGCACGCGGCACCGCCCTCGGCGGCTTCACGGCGTTCCAGGATGTCGCCTACGCGTGCACCGGCCCGCTCGCTGGCTGGGTCGTCGCGCGTACCGACTACCCGTCCGCCTTCGCCGTCGGCGCGTGTGCCGCATTCGCCGGCGTCCTGCTGACAGCGTGGCTGATGCACGCCGACCGGTCGCCCCCGTGAACCCCGGCGGACGGCGGGCGCATGCCCTGCCGTCCCCGTCCGTATCCCGCGCCCTCGCGGCGCCATCCCGCAGTCCTTCACACTTCGACAAGGAGTACCGATCATGGAATACCGAACCCTCGGCGGAACCGGCTTCAAGGTCCCCGTTCTGAGTCTCGGCACCGCGACGTTCGGCGGCGGCAACGCATTCTTCAGGGAATGGGGCAGCACGGACGCCGCCGGAGCACGCGAGCTCGTCGACATCGCGCTCGACGCCGGCATCTCGATGTTCGACAGCGCGGACGTCTATTCCGACGGACTCGCCGAAGAGCTGCTCGGCCAGGCGATCGCCGGCCGGCGCGATCGCGTGATCGTGTCGACGAAGGGGACGTTCCGGCTCGGCGAAGGCCCGAATGACGTCGGGTCGTCGCGCCATCACCTCGCCAATGCCATTCACGGCAGCCTCAAGCGGCTCGGCACCGACTACATCGACGTGTACCAGCTGCATGGATTCGATGCCCAGACACGCGTCGAGGAAACGCTGCGCACGCTCGACGATTTCGTGCGCGCCGGCAAGATCCGCGTGATCGGCTGCTCGAACTTCTCCGGCTGGCACCTGATGAAGTCGCTCGCGGCCGCCGATCGCGACGGGCTCACGCGGCATGCCGTGCACCAGGTCTACTATTCGCTGATCGGCCGCGACTACGAAACGGAGCTGATGCCGCTCGCGCTCGACCAGCAGGTGTCCGCGATCGTATGGAGCCCGCTCGGATGGGGGCGGCTGACGGGCCTGGTCGGCCGGGGCCGGCCGTTGCCGGAGACGAGCCGGCTGCACAAGACCGCAGACGAGGGCCCGCCCGTCACGGATGCCCTGCTGCACCACGTCGTCGACGCGCTCGACGAGATCGCCGCCGAAACCGGCAAGACGGTCGCGCAGGTCGCACTCAACTGGTTGCTGCGGCGGCCCACCGTCGCGAACGTGATCATCGGTGCCCGAAACGCGACGCAACTGCGCGAGAACGCGCAGGCGGCCAGCTGGGCATTGACGCCCGACCAGGTAAAGCGGCTCGATGCCGCCAGTACGACGCAACTGCCCTACCCGTACTGGCACCAGCGCGGCTTCGAGCGCAACCCGGCACCGGTCTAATACGGTACCGGCGCGTGCGGCATCGGCGGCGACCGATGCGACGGTACCGCACGCGTCGCCGCGGCCTGCATGCGCGCGGCGAGCGGCGACGCGCCGACCAGCCAGTCCAGCTCGACGGGTAACGGCGGCAGCGCGGACGACGCGTGCGCGGTCAGTGCATCGTAGCCGAACACCCATTCCGGCTCGGTCGGACCGTGCATGAAGGTATTCGCGGCGGATACGCGATGCACTTCGCCGAGTCGCGCGACCCGGCACTGCGCATAGGTCGAGAACGCACTCGCCGCGTTCGAGGAGCCGATGAGCGCACGTAGCAGAATCGTCGCGTCCTCGAGCGCCATGGCCGCGCCCTGCGACATGAACGGGCGCATCGGATGACAGGCGTCGCCGATCAGCACGACGCGCTCGTTGCCGAACTCGAACTGCGGCGATCGTTCGAACAACGCCCACTTCATGACCGACTCGCGTGGCGCGCGGGCCAGCATGTGGCGCACGGCCGGATGAAAATCGGCGAAGATCGCCTGCATCTCGTCGACGTCGCCCGGCATCGACGAGGCCTGCGTGGGCCACTCGGCCTGCGGTGTCATCGCGGCGAAATAAAATTCGCGGCGCGCACGATCGAGCCAGTACGACAGCACGAATTTCCGGTCGCCCCACCACTTGGTCAGATCCTCGACCGCGAGTTCGCCCAGCAGCGCGCGCGGATACGCCCCGCGAAACGCGACCTGCCCGGAGAATTCCGGCGCCTCGAACCCGCGCAGCGCCTCGCGCACGCGCGAGCGCAGGCCGTCTGCCCCGATCACCAGATCGGCCGTTTCGCTCGAACCGTCCTCGAACGTCAGCCTGATCGCGTCGGCCGCCGGGTCGAGGCCGGCGAGACGCTTGCCCCACGCGATCGTCCCGGGTGCCACCGCCCCCAACAGCGCGGCATGCAGGTCGCCGCGCTTGAGCGTCACGAACGTCGCGCCGAAGCGCCCGATCGCGTTTTCGCCGAGCGGCAGCCGATACAGCAGCTCACCGTCGGCCGCCTGGCGGTTGGCGAACGCGTCGGGTTCCTGGCCCGCCCACAGGGCCTGGCGATGCACACCGAGCAGCCGCATCACCCGCATCAGGTTCGGGCTCAGGTGAATGCCGGCCCCCACTCGGGCAAACGCCGGCGCCTGCTCGAACAGGCGCACGTCATGGCCGATCCGTTGCAGCATCGCGCCGAGCGCGCACCCGCCGATACCCGCGCCCACGATCGCGACGCGCGCCGCCGAAGTCGTCCTGGTCATCCCTGCTCTCCCACGGTTGTCGCCGGCGGCGCGCCCTGTACGATGATGCCGATCGTGCGTGCGGTGCGCTCGCGAATATCCCGCGCGCGCCGATAGCCGTCGGACTCGTACCACGCCTTTGCACGGTCGATCGAATCGAATTCGAGCACCACGACGCGGCGAGGCGACCATGCGCCTTCGAGCGTCGCCGCCTCGCCGCCGCGCACCAGGAAACGCCCGCCGAACTCAGCGACGGTCGGCGCGCCGATCTCTCTGTACTCCTCATAACCACGTGCGTCGTGAACGTCGATGTCAAACACGATATATGCCGTCATGTCTTCCCCTACTTGGTCTCGCGGGCCGCGGCCGGGCGCGGCCCCGGTGTCACAGGCTCGCGAGCGCGATGCTGTGCGTGTCGGCCGCATCGAGCCGCAGCTGCCTCGCGCGCTGGTATTCGTCGGAGCCGTGCCAACGGCGCGCCGCGTCGAGATCGTCGAACTCCAGCACGACCAGGCGCCGCGGCGTCCATTCGCCTTCAAGCACGACCACGTCGTCGCTGCGTGCGAGCACGCGGCCGCCATGCGCGGCGATCGTCGGCACACCGAGCTTCCGGTATTCGGCAAATCGCACTTCGTCGTATACGTCGACATCCACCACCACATAGGCACTCATGTCCGCTCTCCCGTTGATGCATCCGCTTCGTCATGCGCGACTTCGGTATCGAATCGCACGAACACCCGGCCCGCCTCGATCTTCACCGGGAACGTCTTCACGCAAGCCGTGACCGGCGCGCACAGCGCGGCACCGGTACGCACGCTGAAGCGCCCCTGATGCAGCGGGCACTCGATTTCGTCGTCGAGCAGAAAACCGTCGCTCAGGCGCGCCTCGCCGTGCGTGCACTGGTTGTCGGTCGCGAAGATCTCGTCGTCGACCGCGAACAGCGCAATGTCGCGCCCGCCGACGATCACGCCCGTCAGCCCCTCCTCGCGTACCGCGGCCGTATCGACCGCATAGATCCATTCCGTCGTCACGCCGCCTCCTCAGATCGGATAGATGATCGAATTCGGCACCATCTCGCTGTCGTACACGCAGATGCGCGACTCGAAACGCAGCCCGTGCGGCGTGCGGCGTATCCGGTCGAGATAACGGCCGGTGTTGTACACGTCGCTCATCTGCTCGCTCTTGGTACGCAGCACCGCGTAGTTCGTCTCGGCCTCGATGACCGATTCGTCGAGATACGTGATGAGCGGCGTGCCGATCAGGTGGCGCTGGTAATACGGGTCGTAGAACAGCGTCTCCTTGATGCCGTACACGCGATCCTTCAGCATCCCCTTGCTCTCGAACGCGAGCAGCGCAAGCGGGAAGTCGCGTTCATGGTTCTCGCGCGGCAACAGCTGATACGTGCAGTCCTCCTCGAAGAATTCCGGCCACGCGTCCCAGTCGCCGCGATCCAGTGCGGACGCATAGCGCGCGTTCAGGTCCACGAGCTCGTAGAAATCGGCGAAGGTCGCCGCAACCGTTCCGGTGCCGCGCGTCGCGGGCCGTGCGTCGGCCAATGCGGATGAAATCGTCATTCATGCCTCCATCACGTGGCGCCAGTACTGGTACATGCCGCGCACGAGCGTTTCGCTGACCATGTGGTCGGTGCGCTCGTCGACTTCGCGGCCGCCGAGCTCGTTGTATACGTTGCCGTGCTGGATCTGCTCGAAGCTCTGCTGCACGCATTCGATCACTTCGCCGTCGTCCGCCGAAACGAAGCCGGCCGGCCCGAACAGGTTGGCCTGGCGCAGCCGCCGGCGCGTCATGTCCTCGTCGTCCGTCTCGAATCCGAAGTGCGTCCAGACGTAATCGAACACGCCGGGGCTGACCGGGCGGATGCGCCGGGTCGACAGCGCATTCACCTGCTGCTGGATGATCACGCTCGGCATCAACGTCAACATCACGACGGTCGGCTCGCCCCACCACGGCTCGTGCACGACATCGAGGAAACGGTCATCGTTCAGCGTCATGCGCTCCTTGAAGCTCGTCACGTTGTGCGTGACCTCGCCGCCGCCCCCGCCGCTGCGGATCGAGATCATCGCGCCATGACGGTGATGCGCGTCGGTGACCAGCTGGGCCGGATTGTCCGCGCGCCACAGCCCGAAGTTGACGAACCAGGTGTGCAGGAGCCCCGCGTGATACGGGTCCTTGATGTTCTCCACCATCAGCTTCCAGTTGCTCGGCACGCGCTGGCGCGTATAACCGAGCACGGTCAGCTTCGGCCCGTGGAACAGGCGGTCGTAATAGCGCAGGATGTCGGGACCGAGAAAATCCTCGAACGACTCGACGTCCTGGTCGAACGACGCGAACACCGCGCCGCCGCGCGTCGACACGCGCAGCCGCCGCAACCCGTGATTCTTCGGATCGAAATCCGGCGGCATGCCGCCGTTGATCTTGCCGCTCTGCCGCACGCCGCGCCGGAACGGCACACCGACCAGATTGCCCTTCAGGTCGTAGTTCCACTGGTGATACGGGCAGTGGAAATCCTTCGCGTTCCCCGCGCGTTCACGACAGAACTGCATGCCGCGATGCGCGCAGGCGTTCTCGAACACGACCACCTCGCCGTCCTCGGTGCGCGTCATCACGACCGAACGCTCGCCGACTTCGGTGCGCTGGAAATCGCCGGGAGACGGCACTTCCGCCTCGAGGCCGATGTAACACCAGTGTTTCGAATAGAACAAACGCTCCAGTTCGCGCTGGTAAAGCGCATCGCTCGTATAGGCTTCGAACGGTGTCCGGCTTGCGCCGTCCCCCTTCCAGTCGAGCGCGTGTGCGATATCGATGGGTGAGTTCAAGAAAGCTCCTTTCAGTAAGAAATGGCTTGTACGGTGCCGGCCGGAACACCCGGTACCAGAAAGCCGACTCGGGACCGCCGTCGCGACGCAACCGCGGCGGCGAACAGCTCGATCAGTGCAACCGTGTCCTCCCAGCCGAGACAGGCGTCCGTCACGCTCTGCCCGTAGGTCAAGGCCCGGCCGGGCACGATGTCCTGCCGCCCCTCGACGAGAAACGACTCGACCATCACGCCGGCAATCGCGCGCTGCCCGTCGCGCAGTTGCCCGGCCACGTTCTCGCAGACGGCGATTTGCGCGCGCGTCTGCTTTCCGCTGTTGCCGTGACTCGCGTCGATCACGACGTGCGGCGGCAACTGCGCATCGCGCAGCGCCGCACAGGCGGCCGTCACGCTGACGTCGTCGTAGTTCGGCACGCGCCCGCCGCGCAGCACGATGTGCGTATTCGGATTGCCCCGCGTGGACGCGACCTCGAGCCCGCCTTCGTCACGCGGACGGAGATAGTGATGCGCGGCCCGCGACGTGCGGACCGCGTCGATCGCGATCTTCACGTTGCCGTCGGTGCCGTTCTTGAAGCCGATCGGCGCATCGAGGCCGGATGCGATCTGCCGGTGAATCTGCGACTCGGTCGTGCGTGCGCCGATCGCGCCCCAGGACACCAGATCGTCGAGGTAGGGCGCCGTGAGCGGATCGAGAAACTCGGTCGCGACCGGCATGCCGAGTGCGTTGACGTCGAGCAGCAGGCGACGCGCAAGACGCAGCCCGTCGTCGACGCGATAGCTTCCGTCGAGCAGCGGATCGTTGATCAACCCCTTCCAGCCGACCGTGGTGCGGGGCTTTTCGAAGTACGTGCGCATCACGACCTCGAGCGTATCGGCGTAACGCGCCCGCAGCGGCGCGAGCCGGCGTGCGAATTCGAGCGCGGCGTCCGTGTCGTGAATCGAGCACGGCCCGACGATCAACGCGAGGCGATCGTCCCTGCCCGCGAGGATGCGGGCGAGTGCGCGCTGGGCGCCCCGTACCACGCGAGTGGTCGCGGCGTCGGCATGCAACTCGCCGCGCAGTTGCATTGCCCCGGTGACCGCCGCCGTCCCTTTCAGATGAGGCTGTTCCACTTGACTCTCCGATTTCGATTCGACAATACGAAACTCACGGGGGTCAATTAAAGCTTTATCAAATTCGATTGGCGACTGTCATTTATCTCAGTCGCCAATCGAATTCCTCAATCTGCTATTTTTTACAGTATCTAAAACCATCAGATTCAATTTATTTTCATCGCGAGGACATGCGCCATTGCACCTCGCACTCTCACATGGAGATACACATGACGAAAAATCATTATGAAACTGAAATTACAGTTAAATACCGGGAGACAGACGGACTCGGGCATGTCAGCAGCCCCGTTTATTACGATTACCTTCAGCACGCATATCTGACGTTCATGCACGACCTGCTGGAGCTGCCGTATTCGGAGAAGTTGCCGCACATCATGGTCAAGACGTCGTGCGAGTACCTGAAGCCCGCCCAGTACGGGGATACGATCACGGTACGCAGCAGCATTACCCGTTTCGGCTCGAAGAGCTTCGAACTCGAACACCTGATGATGCGGGACAACGGCGCGGCCGGCGACGACGCGATCGTTGCCCGCGCGCAGTCGACGCACGTGATGTTCGACTATGCGAGCAATGCGACGATGCCGGTTCCCGAAGAGTTCAAGGCGCGCGTGCTGGCGTTCCAGGGCGCGATCTGACAAACGGCTTCCCGGGGCGGGCGCCCCGGGTCCTTTCTAAACGAATACGATCAGGCCCATCAGCACGGCTTTCACGACCGCGTTTGTCTTGTTCGAAGCATCCAGCTTGGCAATGGAGCGTGAAATGTGAAAATTGATCGTACGTTCGGTCAATCCGAGAATCATGCCTATCTCATAGGCAGTCTTCCCTTCGGCTGCCCATTTCAATACTTCACACTCTCTCGTGCTCAACGCGACCGCAGTGGGGGGTGTCATGTTCAATGCCAACCGAGTCATTCTCATCTCCAGAACAATTAACCATGCCGGCCGACTCGGCGCACGCCCGTCCTGCGAAGCGTGAATCATCCTGTTCAGCCCTCGAAAGCGCAAACGACAGTGCTTGGTGCGAAAGCACCAGCCTGTTTCTTTATTTATTAAGCCAGTAATGCACGCGATTCGGCCATGTGCCGCTCGCGTCGCCCGGGATCATTATCAGCAACGATCGGGCAACAATCGCGGATCAAAGTGCATTGAACGAAACAATGCAATACGGATTAATTACGCCGGACGCAGCAATCGGACAAGGTTGAGCATACCGAGTTGCAATCCCGCGCGGAAGATGCGTCACGCTCAATGTATTCATGCAGTTGACGCGCGCGAACGTGACGTGTGCACCGTCATGGTTCAGGTGCGCCGACATCGTACAACGACGGCGCCTGGGTCGCGCAGACACGCCGCAGGCAGCTGCGCAGCCAGCGATGCGCGGGGTCGTTGTCGAAGCGCGGATGCCATATCTGCGAAACCGTCAACGTGGCAGTCAGCACCGGCAACGGGAAGCTGAACATTCCCCCCCGCGATTTCCCGGTCTGCCGTTCCGGAACATTGGCGATCAAATCCGAGTCGCGCGCCAGGGACAATGCGGCGGGAAAACCGGACACGATCGCCGCGACGGTTCGCTGCAGCCCCAGCGTATCAAGCACGTTGTCGATGGGACCGCTGAGTTGCCCCCGCCGCGACACGCTGATATGGCCGAACGATGCATATCGCTGCGGCGTGACCTCCTCCCGCGCAAGCGGGTGACCGGCCCGAACGACGCCGATGAAGCGGTCGCGGAACAGCGCCTGTACACGCAATTCGGGGCCCGTATGGCCCACCACGCCGATCTCGAGATCGACGGCCCCCATGCGCAACGCCTCGACACTCTTGTCCGGCTTCGGCGCGAAGCGCAGCCGCACGTTCGGCGCGGTTTCCATCACCAGCGCGAGCAGTTCGGCCGCGAACGTATCGACGAACCCTTCGTTGGCGCGGATCGTGAACGTGCGCTCGAGCCCGCCGAGGTCCGCGTTCTTGCACGGACACAGGACGGCCTGCGCGCCTTCCACGAGCGCGCGAACCTGGACTCGCAGTTCAAGCGCATGAGGCGTCGGCACCAGATCGCGTCCGGCCCTGACGAGCAGCGGATCACCCGTCGTGGCCCTCAGGCGGGCCAGGGACCGGCTCAATGCCGACGGGCTGAGGCCGAGCGTCTCCGCGGCCCGCGCGACGCTGTTCTCGGACAGCAAGGCATCCAGAACAATCAGGAGATTGAGGTCAGGTGCATTCATCTTGTTCAACTCGTGCCGATCGGGACCCGGCCTGGATTGACGATTAACGGGAACCGCGAATTCGACGTGATATCCGCGCAGCGCACGATGACGGACAACCGCGCCGGTCGATCGCCGGCACGGCGTTCCATCCGTCATCGAGCGCGGAATACGTGAAGCGAGACGGCCCGTTTGCGCGATGTCATTCTGTTTCCGGATTGTGCACCGCACGCGATTCGATCTCAACCGCCATTCGACGCCGCCCCCTGTCCATATCGGCCGCAGACACCGGGTGACGGCAAGGCAAGCAGGAACCTGTCGTCACGGGTCGACGCGGCGCGCCTGCGTTCGGTCGATGCGGTGCCCTGCTGGCGGCCGGGAATCGACAGGGCACGCAAATCGAACGGCATCCCGAACGCGATCTCGCGGTGTTCCGGCTACCTGCATCGGCCGCGCTTCGCGGGCGCGCGTCGCCACGCTACTTCGGCTTGTCGCCCATCGGATTCCGCAACCGGGCCCGCTGTCGGCGCGCGCACGAGTCGCACACGACGACGTCGCGATTCATCAGCGCCACGAGGGTTGGGTCACGCGCGTATCGCAATCGCCGCGCCCCCTGCGCGATCTGTCGATGCTCGCGCGTATACTCGAGGCGGCCGAGCGCGGGAACGGACCGCGCACGTGGCGTTACCGGTCATGAGAGGAACTCCGGTTCCCCCGCGTCGAATGCCCGGGTTCGGCACCGGCCGGCGCGGACGCGGCAGAAGCAGCCAGCGGCGCGTTCATGTACGCCGGGACAGCCTTCTTTCCCTGTCGGACGCCCGGCGGCGGCGCCGTCGGGCGCTGCTCCATGTCGGCCAGCATCTGCCCGCACGGCAACGAACGACTGCGGCCCGGCTGCAGCAACGCGAGCAGACTGGCGAGCGGATTCAGCAAGCCCAGCCCGATCGCGGCACCGCCACGCGCGATCAGTGCGCCCGCCTTCACCCCGACGTGCGGTTGCTTGAAGGACCCGGTGACGTACAGCGGCGAGCGTAGCGATATCACCCGGAATCCCTTGGTATGGGGATGGATCGTCAGATTCATGGTCTCGTCCCGCAGGTTCACGTTGCCATCCATGCCGATCACCGCATCCTCGGTGTCGAGCGCGAATACGCGCGAGTCGAGCACGCCGTTGGTGACCACGAAGTCGGCCACACCGCAGTTGATCCTGACGTCGCGCGTGCCGAACAATTTCTCGTACACCACGTTTGCAACGTTCAGCCCCGCGGCTTCCATCAGCAAGAGGCTCACCGTGCCGTCGGTCACCAAGGTCTTCACTTCCCCGTTGGAAGTCGCGGCGAGTGCCGCCGGCGAATTGCCGGTGGCCGACAGCGCGGCATCGCCGTTGACCTCGCCGAGCGCCGTTTGCATCACCGGGAATGTCGGGAACAGTTGCTTGAGCTTCAGATGTCGCGCCTGCAGCGAGAACCGCCCCTTGAGCGGCATGCCGCTGCCGTCCAGGTGGATGTTCGAAGCAAGCGTGCCCCCCGCGACGCCGAAGTTCAGCGGGTTGAGCGTCAGCACGCCGTCATGCAACACGACGTGGGTCGACAGGTCGGTGATCGGCAGGCTCGCAGTCTTGACGATGCGCCGCCCGGTCAATCGAACGTCGGCGTCGATCTTCTTCCAGCGGTCCGTGCGGAATGCCTCGACCGGCAATGCCTTGTTCGTGGGCTGCGCGACGGCGGCGCCCCGCCGCGCCTTGCTGGCATTCGTGTCGGCGCCGATGAGCGGCGCAAGGTCGGAAAACTGCAGCAGCCTCGACACCAGCGTACCGGACAAGAGCGGCCTCGGTTCGCGCGAAACGTACACCAACGAACCGTTGATGTCGCTGCCGCCGACGCGTCCCGTGAAGTCCTCGTACTTGAAGACGTTGCCGGACGCCCGGAACTGGCCGACCAGCCGGCCGTCGGTCGCATAAGGCGCGGTTTCGGGAAGGGTGATGCCCGTGACGTCATACAGCTTGGCCATGCTGGTGCCCGCGAGCCACAGTCGAAGATCGACCGCCGCCAGGTGAGCCGGATCGGTCAGCGTGCCGACGAGCGCCAGGTGCGTATCGCCGAAACGCAAATCGGCCTGAACCGGAAACGGGTGTTGTGCGCCCTGCAACTCCAGCACATTGCCGATCTTGCCCGTGCCGGCGACCGCGCCTTTCCTGTAGGTCCCCTTGACGGTCCAGCCGATCGTGTACGTGCCGACGCCGGCAGATGCCGCGGGTGCCGCGCCCGTCGATGCGCCCGTCGATGCACTCATTGTCGCCGAAGCCGCTGCGCCCGATGCGGGCGCAGCGGGCGCGCTCGATGCCATCGATGTGCCTGATGCAGCCGGGGCTATCGTGGTGCGAGATGTCGTCGCCGCAGCATGTGAAGCAGCGGCCAACGCTTGCGACGCCGCGGCCGAGGCGCGGGACGCCGCCTCGGCACCCGACGCCGGCACCACCGGTTGCGCCGGGCCGGAGCGCGCCTGGGCCGCGAGCTTTTTCTGACCTGCCGGGCCGACGGCTCGTGCCGATTCGTGTTGCGCCAACGCCTGCTGCTGCTTCACCACCGCGTCGAACGGGATCGGCTGGCCAAGCGTGTCGACCACGGCGCTCAGATCGAACTGCTTTTGCTGATCGTAGTAGCCGAGATGACCCTGGGCAAACGCGACCTGATGCAGGTCGAGCGTCCATCGGCCCGGCTGCGCGGACCGCTTGAGCTTGAGCGTCCAGTTGACTCGCCCGTCCTTGATGCGCTCGAGGTCAACGGACGGATTGACCAGGTCGATTGCCGGAATCACGATGCGGCCTGCGATCAGCGGCAGCGCCTCGACTTCGAAGCTGATCATGTCCAGCGCGACGAAATGCTTCGTGCGCGCCCAATCGGGATTGGCGATCGTGACATCGTGTGCGCTGAATCGCGGCCACGGTACCCATGCACGCCAGCCTTGCTCGCTGACCGGCCGACGCCAATCGATACGCAAATCGCCGTTGATGGCGAACTGTCGTCCGATTGCGTCCGACACCTTGTCATCGATCCACGGCCGGGCTCGATTCCAGTCGAACGTGACGATGAAGATGACCAGCGCGGCAAGCGCCAGGGTGACGATGACGGCAAGCCACGCGGCCACCTTGCCGACAGTGTGGCCAATGCGCATTGCTCCCTCCCCGAGTTTGCTGCACCGTATCCAGCAATTCGTGTTCCTGAATACAGGGGCCTTTGCGAGGTCGCGTGCACGCATTCGAAATGGGGTTCTTACGACTTTTCAGGCGTCGATCTACGCAGTAATGTTCGGGATCGACTGCGCTATCTGTCCTCGCTGCGTAACGCCGGCAGGCTTGCCGAGCGAGAGCAGCGGACACCTGCTGCAGTGCTTCCTGCATCCGCGGGATGCGATCGGGAGGATCAATGGATCGTCGCCATTTCCTCAAGTCGTCGGCCTTTTTTACCATTGCGGCTGCCGCTGCTGCCGTCCCGCACGACGTTTCACCAGTGGGCCTGCCGGGCAGCACCGTGCGCAAAAACACCAGTCGATTTCCGCAAGGTGTCGCAAGCGGCGATCCGCGCGATCGCTCCATCGTGTTCTGGACACGTTGCGTGCCGGTATCCAGCGGCGAGCAGCACGATGCGAGAAGTGCCGCGCGCGCGGTCCCGCTACGACTCGAAGTATCGACGCTGCCGGATTTCTCGACGCTCGTCGCCAGCGTTCCGCTGAGGGCGTTGGCCATCTACGACTTCACCGTGCGCGCGAAGGTGGCGGCACTCTCGCCGAAGACGACCTACCACTACAGGTTCGTCGCCGGCGGCGACGTCAGCATGGCCGGTGTCGCGCGCACGGCACCGGAGGCCGGCGAGGCCAACGAACAGGTTCGCTTCGCGTGGCTCACCTGTCAGGACTGGAGCATCAACCACTGGCAGGCGATGACGCTGATGGCCGCCGAACGCGATCTCGATTTCGTCGTGCACGTGGGTGACTATATCTATGAAACGGTCGGGACCTCTCCCCCCGGCCAGGCCGAGCCGGCACATTCCCCGCTGCACCTGCCCGACGGCAAGCGGCTCGCGGACGGCCGCGCGTATGCCGATTCGCTCGACGACTACCGGACGCTCTATCGCACCTATCGTACCGATTCGCGCTTGCAGACACTGCACCAGCGTCTGCCGATGATCGCGATCTGGGACGACCACGAATTTTCCGACGATTGCTGGCAGGATCATCAGGTCTACACCAACGAGGAGCGACAGGAAACCCGGCGGCGGCGCAACGCCAGCCGCGCGTGGGCAGAGTACATGCCGGTGGATTGGGGCGACGTGCGCTTCGAGCCGGACAATCCGTCGTACACGAATATCCGCATCTACCGCGATTTTCGTTTCGGCATGCTGATGCATCTGGTGATGACGGACGAGCGGCTGTATCGCGACGACCATGTCGTGAGCGAAGCGGCTATCGCGCGCGCGCACGGGCACGACCCGGTGCACGGTGACGATGCGGCCGGCTCGCGCTACTTCGTCAAGCAGGATGGACTGCAACGCGACGAGGCGCGTCTTGCCCGGCAGTTGGGCCGCCCGCCGTCGCTGCTCGGTCCGGAACAGACGCAATGGTGGAAAGCCGCGATGAAGGACTCGCCGGCAACCTGGAAGGTATGGGGCAACGAGGTGATGTTGAACCGTCTGTGGTTCGTGATGCCGGGTGCACCCCAGACACCGGGGGCCCGCCTCGTCGTCGATTGCGACGCATGGGACGGTTATCCCGCGCACAAGCACGAACTGCTCGCCTACCTGAGGGAACACGGGATCCATAACGTCGTCGCGATCACCGGAGATCTGCATGCATTTCAGTGCGGCGTCGTGCGGGACGATCCCGATCCCGCGACGGGGGTGCCGGTCATCGTCGATTTCGTCTGCGCCGGCATCAGCAGCATGTCCTTCTATTCCTGCCTGAAGGCCGCATGGAACGGCACACCGCTCGCGTCCATCGCGGCGACGCCTGCCAGACTCGACCGCTTCCTGATGGCGAACAACCCCGATCTGTGCCACGCCGACCACGACGCGCAGGGTTATGCGTCGGCCACGGTCACGCCGGACTACTTTTCCGTCACGTTCAACAAGATGAAGCCGTTGAACCCGGACGGCACCGCGCCCGCGGATGCTTTGCTTGGCCGCACGCGATTGACCGTGCCCCGGGATTCAGTCGAGGTACGCGTCGAGCACTTGTAGGTTCCGACGCGCCGCCGTTTCCTGTCGGTATTGCGCGTCTCCGGAAGCTCGAGCTAGCGGCCCTGTGCGGTCATGCACAGTTCCACGTGGTGCGTCAGTGGAAATGTCCGCCGAAAAGCCCGAGCAACCCTATGATGATCAGGTAAAGCGCAACGATGTAATTCAGCAAGCGCGGTACCACCAGAATGAGAATCCCGGCGATCAGCGAAACCAATGGGCTCCAGTTCGTGAATTCGTGCATGGCGCGGCCTCCTGACAGTGGATCGCGAAATCGGACGTGCGTCGGTGCGACGCCGATCCACGTATAGGAGCGATTTCCGTGCCTGGCTCGACGCGTGCCGCGTCGGGTCATCGAATCGGCGCACGCTCTTCCGGAGCCGCGCAGAACGGCTCAATCAGCGGGGGGCAGCTTCGCGGACAGGTCCGGGAAGTGGAGTTCGCCTTCGTAGGTCTCGGCCCCGGCTGCGAGTATCGCCTTCACACGCGCCTGTATCGCTTCGTTGGCCACGCAAAGATCGGCCCCGTGCGCTTCCACCAACAAGCCTTCGGAGATCGGTTCATCGGCGCGAAACGTGCCCAGCACGTGTTCGCGCCGGCGCCCCCCGGTCGGCGTTTGCTTGGGTGGCTCGATGCGTGGCACCTTGATGAGGCTTCCCCGTTCTCGAATGAGCATCGATTCGTCTCTGATGTCACACGCGCCACCTGCTCGACCAGACGGGGCAGATCCTGCGCCACTACGACTACGCCGTGAACGAGACGGCGCGCGCCAGCGGCGAGATCGACGGTCTCACACAGAGCCGGAAAGCGACTTATCCCCACCCGGCGAGCGGCTTCGAAGCATCAATCACCGCGCGAATGCCGAGGTAGCACCCAGAGCATCCGCCCCACTGCCTCGGCCTGGTTCCGGGTGTGCGTCTTCTCGTAGATCGCGCGCAACTGGGTGCGAATGGTCGCGAGCGACACGCCCGCGCTGGCCGCGCATTCGTCCGGTGTCTTGCCACCGATCAACGCTTCGGCGACGGCGGCTTCCGCGCTCGACAAGCCGAACGCCTGCCGTAGCTGTTGCGCGGCGACGAGCGGCGCCCCGCTACGTTGCCTGGCCGTGACCAGCAGCGTCGCATCGCCGAGGACGGCATGCCGCCCGTGTCCGGACAAGGCGGAGATGCTCAGAAAGACTTCGTGCGCGGCGTTCACGGCGCTGGACAGGGCCAGACTCTCGCTTTTGCGGGTTTTCGCGACACGCCCCAGCGCCGCCTTGAGCGCGTCATTCTGAGGCGCACTTACCGCGCCAAGATGACCGTTCTCGAGCTTGATCCAGGTGGCCGCGCGAAGCATCGCTTCGGCCGCCCTGTTGACGAACACGATGCGTGCATGCCGGTCCAGCGCGAAGACGGACAGGCCCAGTTCCTCCATCAGTTCGGTACCGAGTGCCGCGTCGTGATGCAGTACCCTGGCGTCCTGCCACAGGTTGATCGAACGTTGCAGATGCCCGGCCATGCCGGTCAGCGTCGCACGCTCTTCCGGTGAATAGGGCGGGCGCCCGTGCGCGCGCAACAGCCCGAGCAAGATGTTGTCGCTACCGGGGCGGGCGAACCGGATGCCCATCAGATAGCGAATGCCCGACGGAATCTGATAGTCCTGGAAGAATTCGCTGCGTTCGATATCGCGCTCGGTCAGGTGATCCTGGCAGCAAACGAATTCGCCTAGCGGTGCATTCTCCACGAAGCCTCGGCGTGGATCGAGCGCGCCGTAATACTGGTCGTAGAGCGCGACGATCTCGTCGAATTCCGCGCGCGGTGAATAAATCGAGAATTTCGGCGCATTGCGTGCGACGTCCCAACTGAACATGTGAAATACATTTGCACCGAGGCTTTCGGATACCCGGTGAAAGACTTCGAGAAAACCATCCGGATGCAGCGCGGCCTCGTAGAGGTCCCCGATGAGTTGGTCACGGTGCATGTTCCCCCCGTCGCTTCGCGATCTTCGTATGTTGATTTTGTCTGACGATATTGCTTCGAATACCGAATGTTTTCAGGCTAACACAGGTTATTTGCATGCAGTGCCATGTTATTTCCTGATTTTCATCCACCTGAATGATGATCAAAAAAAATGGCTTTGCGAGAATCCCGGCCATTCAGCGTGCATCAGCAGTGCATATGGCACGTATCAACCAGCAGGCTCTCGGGGGAAAAACAATGAAGCTCACACCTGTCGTATCCGGTATTGCAGTGCTCGTCCTGTCGGCTTGCGGCGGCGGTAGCAGTTCGTCCTCGTCGCCTGCCGAACCAACCGCACAGACGGTCAGCGGGGTCGCGGCCGCCGGCGCGGCGATGCAGGGTTCCACCGTGAAGCTGGTCGATGCCACCGGCAAAGCGGTTGACTGCCCGGCCGATGCGTCGACCGGCGCGTTTCATTGCACCGTGACGGGCTTGAGCGCGCCGTTCGCATTGTCCGCGTACGGCAACGTCGCCGATTCGCAGGCCACGCTGATCGCGCTCAGCGCGAAAGCCGGCACGCAGACCATCAACATCACGCCGATCACGAACGCAATCGCCGCCACGATCATCGGCGACAACCCGACGAAGCTGCTCGCCGACACCGGCTTGCTGCAGAGCAAAGTCACCGCGCAGGCGGTTGCGAGCACCGTGCAAGCTTATTCGTCTGCGTTATCGGACCTGCTGGCCGCGACCGGCAATACGGGTGTCGACCTGATTTCCGGCCCGCTGACCGCCGGCGCACCGGGCCTCGACCGGCTGCTCGACCAGGTGAAGGTCAACGTGCTGCCGGATGGCGGCGTCCAGATCAGCTCGGTGGCAGGCGCGTCCAGCGATACGCCGGTACAGCTTCAGCTCGCACCGGGTGTCGCGCCGCAGGCCAGCGACAAGGCGAGCCTGCCGGCCGCCGCGACCATCAACGGTACGGTCGTGTCGAATTTGCCGAGCGCCAGCGATCTGGCAGCATTGCAGACCGCACTCAACCAGTGCTTCGCCGGCTCGACCGGCACCGCGCGCACGGGCGGCAGCGTAGCGGCGTGCGGCCGGATCTTCGTGGACGACGTCGCAGCGAGTGCGCTGAACGCCGGCGTGCCGGCTGCATATCTCAACAACGGGATGTCGGCCGACCAGGAGTTCGGTGCAGCGGCCGGCAGAACGCCGGGTATCGTCGCCGACGATGCAATGAACAACGCCAGCTTCAGCTTGCCGGAAGTGATCCGCGTCGTTGCCGGCGACACGATGTGGGTCAAGCTCGCGTGGACGCGCAGTGACGGCATTCGCGACGGCATGCAGCAGCACGTGCAACTGGCGGTGCGGGCGGGCAGTCTCGCGAGCGGCGACAATGGCTGGCGCGTGGTCGGCAATCAGCGCGCTGTACTGACCAAGGTGAACGCGAACGCACAAAAATGGGACTGGCTGAATTCGGCCAACCCGTCGACGGGAACCAATGCATTCGTCGATTCGCTCAACCTCCAGGTGGGCGCTGTCGATGCGGCCGGTACCGCCGTGGACTTCGCGATCGTGAACGGCCCGGGCTTGCGCAACGGCGTGTTCCTGCAGCCGTCGAGCGGCACCTGCGACACCCTGAACATCCGGGCGCAGATCGCGAGCGGGCAGACGCCGGCGCAGCTTGCCGCGCTGTCGAAGAATGCGCTGTGCCGCAACAATTTCCGCCTCGCCGGCGTCGCGCAGGATCCGGCCACCCAGGGCCAGTTCACGTGGCCCGGCGACGCGCCGCGCAACAATACCGCGTGGGCGAAACCGCAACTGAGTGCCGCCGAACTGGCCGACATCAAGCCGTTCAGCGCCTATACGATCGACGTATATCAGAACGGCAACACGTCGACACCAGCCAAACACTATACGGTTCGGTTGCGTACGCCGTCGCCGCTTCCCGAAGCGCTGCGCCAGTACGCGTGGCATGAGCTGGCGCAATCCACGCGCGACAAGCTGACGCCGGGCACGGCCGATACATTCACGGGCGGCACGACCTTCCCGCTGGCCTGGACGTCGAAGGCCGGACTGCCGTTCGTCAAGCGCGGCAACGTGCAGATTCGCGCAACCGCGGCCGGGCAGACGGCGGCGACGTTCGTCAACGGTTCGGCATCGGCGTTGCCGGTCCAGGCGGGCGCGGCGGCGACGCTCAACGTGCCGGGCGACCAGGGCGTGGCGTTTCCGTCGGTCGCCGGCTGGACCGGCAGCACGGACTTCTCGTTCGTGAATTTGAACTGGTCCGATCCGGTCGACACGCTCTTTACCGAGTCCTTCGAGTACGACCGGTAACGGGAGGCCCAAAATCGGCGCTCGCTGACAGTCCCGTGCATGCCGGATCGTCTTGGTCGTGTCCGGCTGCGAGGAAAACGGCGAGCGTCGCGTCGAACCCGGCTCCGTGTCGTCGAGTAGCGGATCGTCTCTTCCCGAGCCGTACGAAGACGGCGAGCGGACATTCCGTGAAGCGATGCCTCGCGTCCGGCCCACACGTGATGGGTCCAGGTCACCCTGTACAGGCGGCGAGCATTCGCGGCATTTCCGGCACGACAGAAACGACTCGAAACCATGAGTGCCGCCGCTCTCCCCGCGACTCGCTCACTGGCCGCAATGATCCGCGCGGATACAGGTCAAACCGATAACCACCGACAAAGGCGAGCTATCGCAGAAACGGCGCCAACGCTTCGGATGCTTCGGAGAACTGCTTTTCGAGGAAGTCGAGCAATGTGCGCACGCGCGGTGCCATATAATGCGTGCGCTGAAAGAGTGCGTTCACTGGCACGTCCGGGCAACGCCACTCCGGCAGGAGCAGTTTCAGCCGCCCTGCCTGCAGATCTGCGCCGATGTCCCAGATCGACTTCATGGCCACGCCGCGACCCTCTATCGCCCATTCGCGGGCAAGCGAACCGTCGTTCGTTTGACGTGAACTGTCGAGCGGTGCCGTGAACAATGCTGTCTCGCCGTCGCGCGCAAAACGCCAGTTGTTCGCCGCGCCCGCTGCCGAAGAAAGTACGACGAACCGATGTTCGCGCAAATCGTCGGGATGGTTAGGCATGCCGTGCGCGGCAATGTAGTCGGGCGACGCACATAGTGCACGGCGATTGTCGGCCATGCGCTTGGCGACCATCGAACTGTCGGCCGGCACACCGAAGCGGATCGCGAGATCGATGTCGTCCTGCAGCAAATGTGACAGCGAATCGGACAGGACCAGCGTCAGCGTGACGTTCGGGTGGCGTTCGTTGAATTCGTCGAGCCATCGCCGTAGCACGGTGCGTCCGAAATCGGACGTCGCCGACACGCGCAACGCCCCACTCACCGACGCCCGTCCGGCCTGCAACGCAGCGCGCGCATCTTCCAGGGTTTGCAGCGCATGCTGGCAATGTACGAGATACAGGCGACCTTCGTCAGTGAGGCGCAGCTTACGGGTCGACCGCTCGAACAGCTGAGTATGGAGTTCTCCCTCGAGCTTCACGAGCCTGGCGCTCGCCGCGGCGGGAGAGAGGCCGAGCTTTCTGCCGGCAGCCGAGAGACTGCCTTGGCTTGCCGTTTCAACGAAGAGGCGAATATCACCGAGATTGTCCATGATCGCGTCACGCGAAAATAATGATGGGTTGTGCCGCGCGATGCCCCGCGTGGGCCCCGGCATGGTAACGCGCCGCAGATCGAATCAGGAAAAGCCGACCGGCGGGATCGGCCCCATGCCCATTTACCCGGCGACCACGCCGAGTTGCTGGAGGAACGTCAGATTGTCCTCGAGATGCCAGTTGTCGGTGATCTTGCCGTCGCGAACGCGATAGATGTCCGTCGCGATGAAGTCGACCACCTGCCCCTTTCCCTGCACGCCGTTGAAGCTGCCCGTGAAGTGACCGGTGAAGTGCAGATGAGTGATGACGCGGTCGCCTGCGACGATCATCTGTTCGACCTCGGCGTGAACGTCCGGCACGGCACCATGGAAACCCTTCGATGCCGCGAGCGGCCCTGCGATACCCTGCGGCCGGCCGGCGGGCAACGTGCGGTCGGTGAAATTGGCCGCCAGCGCCTCGCGAGCCTGTGCCTCGTCACCCGTGCTCCAGAAGGTATCGTAAAGGCGTGCCGCACGGATCTGTTGCTCGGCCTGATGCTTCGACAGACTCTTGTCGATAATCAGCGTTTTCGGCTGTACGAGATTGTCGTCAGTGGCGGAAACGGCAGGCAATGCGGCAGCAGCTGTGGCGGCGGCCAACGCGATGCGGGAAACGACGGAAACGACGGTGCTGGTTTTCATGTCAGGCTCCTATGCGGTGTGCTCGAAAAACGAAATGAATCCGGAAATGACGCGACTTTGAATGTTCAGGCGGGAATACGTACTGCGCGATCGAATCAGTGCGCAGTCGCTCGGGCAGTACCCTAGATCGTCTCGCTTTCGCGTACCGTAATCGGGCTTTTCAGGACGAACCGTGCAATGTCGTCCTTGCGCATGAACGCAACGCCGGGATGACTCTTCGCATACCGCAGAAACGCGTCCCATGCACGTGTCATCTGCGGCGTTCCGCTGATACGGTCATGCGCGCTGATCGACATCATGCGTCGACGCGATCCCGCCTCTTCGTACAGCTGATCGAAATCGAACTTGATCTGTTCGAGGAATTTTTCCGGAGAGTAATTCCGGCCCTCGACCAGCAGGATGTCGTTATTGCGCAGTGTGTACGGAACCACAACGAAATCCTTGCCGTTGACCTTTTCGATGAACGGCTCATCACGGCTCGTATCGTCGATGTGATAGACGTAGCCGAGCTCCTGCAGCAACGACAACGTGTTCGGGCCGCGTCGCAGCCAGTTCGCGTTGTAGCCGATCGGGCGTTGACCGGTCACCTCTTCCACCATCGATCGCGCCTGGATCAGGAACTCGCGTTCCTGTGGCCGCGACATCGCGTACTGCGAGTTCCACGTCGGCCCGTGGCCCGAAGCTTCATGGCCACGCGCCACGATCTCCCGGGCAATCTCCGGATGCCGCTTCGCCGCCTCGCCGATCATATGAGCCGTCACCTTCACGTCGTGGCGATCCCAGAGATCCAGCATCCGGGGAATCCCTTCGCGGTATCCATACGCAAACCACGCTTCGGCGGCCAGATCGGCGGGGACACTCGCCGGGAAATCGACCTTCGGGAACGGATTGTCGGCCCCCTTCGGGGGCTGCCCGCCCGCCTCGAACTGCATCGAGATTGAAATGACCAGCCGCGCGCCGTCAGGCCAGAATTCTCCCCGCCCGGGCGCAGCGACCGCGTTCGATTGGGAATGACTCGTTTGCGCGTCGACCTGTGCCGTTTGAAGCATCGCACCGACGGCGAAAGCACCCGCGCCGACACCGGCCTTGGTCAGGAAGGAACGGCGCGTCGGCTGATCCGGCGCCCGATTGATTGAATCACGATCCGTTTGATCGACCTGAATTGCCATAGTTGAACTCCTCACGACGCACAAGCGCGTCTCTGTCACCGCATTGCGGTGCACGATGACGAATGAACAGATATTGAATGTCGCGCCAAACCGTGCGCGTGGAATGAATTCTCGGCAAACGCCCATATTTTGAAAATGGGCCTTGAAATGAATAGACTTTCAATCCAGACCAAAAAATTCGGATCTCACCGAGACAGGTCAGGCAAACTCGGCATGCGTCTCTTCAATGCCTCGCCACCCGCCGGTAAATCGCGGTGAGTAACGCCGCCGCCAAAGCACTCAGTGCCAGCAACAGGGTCGGCCCGATCGCATCGTGATGACGGTCTTTCAACCACCCGAACGCGATTGGTCCGGCGAAGCCCGCAAGGTTTCCGAAACAATTGATCGTCGCAATCCCCGCCGCCGCGGCCGTGCCGGTCAATCGCATGGTCGGCAGATGCCAGAACAGAGGCAATGCGGTCAGCGTGCCCGCGGCGGCGAGTGAAAGCCCCGCGATCACTGCCGGCAGAGCACCGCTGAACGATGCGCTCAAAATGAAACCGACCGATGCCACACCGGCGCCGCCTGCGACATAGGCCGCCCAGTTACCCGCACGGTCCGCGCTACGTGCGCCGACATTCATCGCCAGCACCGCGATCAAATACGGAATCGCACTGCAAACGCCGATCCATGACAGTTTCGTCAGACCCGTGTCCTTCACGAGCGTCGGAAGCCAGAAGCCGATTCCGTACAGACCGACGAGAAGCAGGAAATAAATCGTCGTCAGCAACACCATCTCCGATGCCGACAACCTGGATGCGCGCTGCGTCTCCCCGGCACGACCTGCATTGACATCGAGGCCTCGCAACACCGCATCCGCCTCTTCCGGCGATAGCCAGCGGGCATCGTTCGGGCGGCTCGGTAGCAGATAATGCACGGCGAGACCCACGACGACCGTCGGCAAGCCTTCAATTACAAACGTCCATTGCCATCCGGACAGCGCCGCGAATCCGTCGAGATTCGTCATGATCCAACCCGACAGCATGTTGCCGACAATGCCTGCGACCGCCGTCGCGCTCATGAACAACGTCGTCATCCGGCCGCGCCGATGAGCAGGAAACCAGTAGGTCAGGTACAGCACGATGCCAGGGAAAAACCCGGCCTCCGCTACGCCGAGGATCAACCGCTGCAGATAGAAAGTGGCGGGAGAATGTACCCACGCCGCAGCGGCCGAAACGATCCCCCAGGTCACCATGATGCGGGCAATCCACACGCGCGCGCCCACACGATGCAGCATGAGGTTGCTCGGTACCTCGAACAAGAAATAGCCGACGAAGAATATGCCCGCACCGATACCGTAGACGGTGTCGCTCAATCCAAGATCACCTGCCATCTGCAGCTTCGCGGCCCCGACGTTCACCCGGTCGAGATACGCAAGAACCTGAGCCACCAGAAGCAACGGCATCAGCTTCCAACCGATGCGTCGATAGAGTGCGTCGAGATCCGCGGGCGACGCGTCTGCCGGGATTGCTTTTCGTTCGTCGGGTGTCTCACACCCGGTGCTGCGCATGATGTCCATTTCAGTCTCCATGAATTGTTGTTAGCACGTGCCACGTCATGCAGAAGCCCCCGTCCCGGCGTGGGTCCTGTCACGAACGGTCTTGATGTACGGCGCGCCGCTGAAATCGCAGACGAGTACGCAGCACTGCCAGCCGAACGCCGGCTGGATACGCTCGACGTCGTCTCGCACGACGTCGTGAATCAGTCTCCCCATTTCGTGCAGTACCGGCTCGCTCCTGGGCTTCGTCAGCAACAGCCTGACAACGATGAATTCGTTTGTCGGATCGTCTCCAGACAAGAACTGTTCGGCCGTATAGGTACGGCTCTTCAATTCGGCGAGCAAGGCATGCCCTTGTGCCGCGAGCCGTTCGTGCAACGTGCTCGTCAAGGATCGGAAATCGATCAGTCTCGCAATCCGGGGCGTGGATTCGATGATCAGGTGCGGCATGTCTTCACCTCTGTTGAAAGAATGCGTGGGTGAGAGGTTAGGATTCGGATCACCTGATGTAAATTTATGTTTTGCGTATCGATTCATTAGCCTCTGTTATGTATTCAGCCATCGATCTTCGCCTGCTGCGCAGCTTCATTGCGGTCGCACGCTCCGGCAGCGTGACCCGCGGCGCAGCCCGACTGCATCTGACTCAATCGGCACTTTCGCAGCACCTCCGTGAGCTCGCGGATCTGCTCGGCGTGACGCTGTTCGATCGGGTGGGTCGCGGCATTCTGCTCACTCAAGCGGGAGCAGACCTGTTCGCGGAAGTCGAGCCGATCCTGGAAAAACTCGACGTGACGCTTGCCAACGTCCGGAACCGCTCGCTCGAAGTTCACGGCACATTGCGCGTTGGTGCGATCGACACCTACGCAAGATCGCTCGTGATACCGACGATATCGACGCTACTCGCCCGGCATTCTCAGCTGCGCGTGTCCGTTCACGAACTCCCGGCCGCGGCGATCGATCAAGGGCTGATCGAAACTGAACTGGATATCGGCGTGTCGTTCTCTCACTTGTCGAATGCGGACATCGAGCAGAGAACGTTGTTCACGGAACGGCTGGCGCTCGTCCGGCGATCTACCCGTCGCAGGGCCGGAAAGACCGTCAGCCTGCGAGAAGTTGCGCGCCAGCCGCTCGCGCTGCTGAATCGGACATTCGCCATGCGCGGGCAAATCGACGCCGCATGTGCAAATGCAAACATTGCGCTGGACGTTCGCGTGGAGGCTGCCAATGTCGATTCGCTGATACGGCTCGTCGAGCATGCCGACTACGCAACAATCGCGAGCCCGCTGGCAGTGCAGGCCGGCTCGCGAATCGAAACGACGACTATCTCGGACGACGGCCTGGCGCGCATCGCTGCGTTGCGCTGGCGCCGCGGCAGGACCTTTACCCCCGCCATGGAACGTTTTGAAGAAGCGATGTTGCAAACGATCCGTTCGTCCGGCCTGGAAACGCCAGGCGGCGATTCGGTACGCATGTCGGAGCCGTCCCGCCGTCCGCGTATTCGACAGCGCTGACGGCGTCCTGAACACGCCTGCTGCGTAGGCGGAACGGCTGTGCAGGAGGCGGATACTCCCCTTCGCCCCAACTCCGGGCGTGCGTGAGCGATTCGCGAAGGAATTCCGCGAAAACGCGGACGCGCGGTACCAGCTGAAGCTACGGGAACTGACTGACTATCGGTACGATCCGCGCGCGCCCGGGTTGTCCCAGCGCAGGGTGCTACGCGATCGCGCCACCACCGTCTACCAGCACCGTCGAACCCGTCGCATAAGGAGTCGACGCGAGATAGAGCACGGCGTTCGCGACGTCCTCGGGTTGTCCAACTCGCCCGGCCGGCAATCGCGCCGCGGCGCCTTCGTACATCCGGTCGCGCGCTTCCGCATCGATCTTCGACCAGAGAGGTGTCGCAATCAGGCCCGGGGATACCGTGTTGACACGTACCGGTGCAAGTTCGAGCGCAAGGCCTCTCGCCAACGATTCAAGCGCTGCGTTGATCGCGCCTTGCAAGACCGAATTCTTGCTCGGCCGCACGCTCAGAAAGCCCGACACAAACGTCAGGGAACCGCCTTGCCGAATGCGGACGGCCCGTGCGATGCGATACGCTCCCCAGAACTTGCTGTCCATCGCCGCATAGGCGTCATCAAGCTCCAGACCACGCACCGGCCCCGTGGCTGTCTGGGCGGCCGATACGACAACGTGGTCGAATTCGCCCGCCGAATCGAGAAATGCACGTACGCTCGCGTCGTCGGTAATGTCCATCACGCCGGTGCTCACGCCATAACCGATCCTGTCTTTGCTCGCCGCCAGCCTGGCCGCATCGCGCGATGCAATCGTCACTGTCGCTCCGGCCTCCGCAAATGCACGTGCGGTCGCTTCACCTATCCCGGAGCTTCCGCCAATCACCAACACCCTTTGATCATCGAGTTTCATCGCCCGTTTCCTCCGTTAAGAATCTGTCCTTCGAACGCCACCGCCGATGGCACTACCGGCAACGCACCATCGTGGAACGCCGGGTGCGACATCCTGCCTGCATGCCAAAGCTGTAAAAAGATGCGCCCGCCCTCTGCATGCACCGCTTCTGTCACATTACGCCAGCCTTCGATCTGCGCGTCACAGTCCGACATACCGATTCAAGCATTCTTGATGTCGCCTTGATCATTGGTTGCGAGTGTCGTCACGAACTCGACGCAAACGCCCGGAGCAATAGACACGAACAGCTGTCGCTCGTTGGACAACGGCACGTCGCTCAATGTGTAGTCGATCCGTCTGGTGGTCAGCCGCTCGATCAACGCCTCCCATTCGCGGCGCGCGTCGATGCGCAGCGCAATATGATCGATACGCGGTGTGCTACGACCTTTCTGCGCAGGAAGCGTCGCGCGCGTAACGTGAATCATCGGGTGACGATCGAGGTACAACCAATAGCCGTCCACGCTGAACGGCGGTCGGGGCCCGGTGTCGAGACCAACAACCTCATCGAAAAAGCAACGGGTGCCGTCGATATCATCGGTAACGATGGTGGCGTGGTCGAAATGCATGGCTCATGCCTGTACGAGGGTGCGATGTCGTATTTTGTTGCCCCCGGTCGATCTTGATAATTGGCTTTGCGATTGAATGATTTTCAACGATGACAAGAAGATGGGAAGTGCATGTTTCCACGCTCCCGATCAGCCTGGTCAGTGGCCGGGAAGATACGGGAAGGTCAACGGAAAATGAAAACGGGTGCAGACCATGGTCTGCACCCGTTACGTCCCTTCCGCATCCCGGTATACCCCGTCACGAATCGGTGGTGACTGTAGCGCGACTCCGTCACTGGATCGGCTGCGACGATCAAGCCGGGATTGCTCGTCCCGGTGTGATTCGCGACCTCGATCAGACTTCTCAAGGTGCCTGCACGATCGACGGCCGCACCTCGCGACACGCCGGTAATGGCATCAGCCAAGTGATTCGCAAGCGCATCGAAGAGCACTTTGGCTGGTGCAAGACCGTCGGCCGGATTTGGCAGTCCGCGTATCGCGGCATCAAACGGGTCGACCAGCACTTCAAGCTGACGATGCTGGCGAGCAACCTAACTCGAATAGCTCGAATACTGGAAGCGATGCCGCTGGGAGTGGCACGATGAGCCGCCCAGGCGCAGCCGTTGCGCGGCAACGCGTCGGTCGGCCCGCTGACAAGCGGGGCATCCGGCACGATCCGCCAGCGACTCAACGGCCAATTGCATACGAAACCCATTTAAGTAGCGCCTCGGTCGTCACAACGAGGCGTTTTTCAACAGCCTGCTAGAAGTCCCCGGGTTGCGCAATCGGCCGAAGCGTAGCAGCATCGTCCGGCAGGAGATAACGCTCCTTGATCGACTTTTCTTTCGCCGCCTCGAATTCCTGCTCGTAGTTCTGGTAGTTTCCGTACAACTTTCTCATCTTGCTTTTCGAATACGGAATCTTCGTGTCGTAGATCAAACCGCAACCCGTTTCCTGGTCGGTCATGTAGGTCGCGGACGGCACCTGAATCCAGGGTGGACGGACTCCTCCCTCCATGTTTCCAGTTACCAGATCGCGCACCACGGCCTTTCCGTTGCGGACGACCCTCGGCGCCTTCGGCATGGTCTCGCCGTTCCGCACCCATCTATCCATCCCGTCAAGGATTGCCGATACGATGTCCTCCACCGGCTCGTCATAGAGCGTTCGGCAACGCGGATCGTTACCCTTGCCGATATCGGCGGCCACCCACTCCTTCTCACCCGTGCCGAGATCGGCCTTTCGCAAGTGCGGCATGCCCGTGACTTCGTAATAACGAAGCTTGGGGCTGTCGGTGTCCGGCGGCAGCGGAATACCGGCGAGCACATCGTGCATCAATTCGGATTCGCTGAAGACCGTCACGAACGGTGCGTCGTCCGGCATCTTGCGCGGCACGCGAATGGATTCGCCCCCCACCTCGCCATAGGCCATGCGCCCCGCCATGTACGCGTCGATCAAAGGACGACCGTCAGGCATCCGCCATTGCTGGTGACGCCCCTGGTCGAGATAGTCCATCCATACTTGCGCCGTCACGGCCCAACTATCGACATAGACCCGCCGAACCTTCAGTGGCGCGAGCGGACTTTGCGGCGTATCGGACTTCAGCATCAGCGCCAATTGCGCACCGATGCCTTGCGATTGCGGAATGAACGGGTCCGGCACGTTGCCCAGCACGAAATGCTCGGGATCGTAATACACGCCCAGCGGCGCATAACGCGCGTAGTCGAAGCGACGCATGAAGTCGAAATTGACGATGTTTCCATACAACGCGATCTGGTCCGCCTGCTCCTTCGGCGTGTCCGATATGAACTTCGGATCGACCGCCGGCTTGTTGCTATTGAGCGTGTATCCCACGTAGGCGTATCCGCGACTCAGCAGATATTTCCGGGTAAGGATCCAGCCGGCGCCGCGCTCTCCGAACCAGCTGAACGGCTCGATTATCACGGTTCCATTGAAGCGGGCCGGGTCGATCGGTGCGCGGACGAGAATCCGTGTCAGGTACGGCGCCTGGAACATCGTCTTCCCCGTCGCGGTAATGACCGGGGCGATACCGGATAGATAGTATTCCTTCTCGGTGTACCCGTATCTGGCCAGATCGATATATTCGGTTCCAGGGCGGGAAGCCGACGACAGAGGCAGCTTACCGGAGGGTGGAACTTCGACGACGGTGGGCATTTGCGGGACCTCCGCGCGAACCGGTGCGGCCGTACCTGCCACGATCCAAACTCCCATCAAGACAACGTATCGGGTTTTCTCTATCAGACGGTGCATGTGAATGTTTCCACTGTTGATGAGCCTGGTCACTGCGCGAAACACGTGCCCCACGGCGTCGCTTCACGAATGTCTTTCGGGCATCCCGCGCCACGCTTCGACGAAAGCGCCACCCTTCCGTTTTCGGCATCTCGTATTCGCTGATGAGCGGTACACCCGCGCGGGCTTTTCCTTCATGCGGCGCGGTGCCTCCGCGATTCCAGTTCGCCCTGCCGCCATCCCGCTGCACGGTCGACCAGGGAAACACACCCGTCGGCAGCTCGACGCAAGTCATTAAACAGCGTCTCCAGACAGCGGTTTATCCAGAAATGGCAACTCCATACGGAACCGGGGGAATACCCTCGCGAAAGGAAACCGCCAACGGCAACGGCTCGATTGCGCCGCCACGTTTCGCATCGCCGCCTGCACCCGACCCTCGTACTTTGTGCTGATTTGGGCTACCACCTCACGGCATCGCGACTGAACACTCGAACCCGCGATTCGTGGTGCTCGTGACGACTTCAATGACGCGCCATCTCCCGTAGACAGCGCGCTCTGCGCAGGGCACACCGCGTGCAGAAAAACTCCAGCGCGCCGCACATTTCAGGACAATTTCATGTATTCCGTTATCCGAATTTTGTTTCCGGCGCTGATCGTCATCGGCACATTTCCGTCGCCTGCAAGCGCATACGAGTTCTACAACGACGGGAGCACGAACATCGACGCGAATCTGAGCGTGGGCTACGGGTTCTTCAGTGTCCAGCGCAGTTATATCGACCGTCCGGGCGCAACCCGATGGCAGGAAGGCTATCTGAAGTATGGCTTGAGCGGCGGCACGGCGATCCCCGGCGCAGGGTCGATCTACGGGGCCGTGAGTCTTCTCGGCTCCGCCACGTGGGGCGACGGCGACCCCGGCGGCTTTACGACCGGCCGCGAACGCCGCAACGCGCTCGAGGACGCCTACCTCGGCTGGAAATCCGGCGACTCGATTCCTGCATTGGGAAAGGACGGCATCGATATTTCCGCCGGCAGCCAGTACGTCAACGTGGGCTCCGGTTTCCTGATCAAAGGAGACAAAGTCAGTGCCGGCAGAGCTGTGGACGACGGCCGCTACGATCGCGGCGGCGCTTACTATCTGGCATCGCGCGTGGCTTTCTCGCGAACCGCAGTGCTGCGACTGGGCGGCGACACCGGATGGCATGGAAGCGCAATCTGGCTCAAATCGAACAATCATCTGCAAGCCGATACCGAGCTGGCCGTAGGCACCCTGGACTATACGGGCCGGCCGGGAACGCTCGGGTTCACCTTTGTCCATGGCATCAGCATCGACAAGCGATATGTCAGTACCCCAAGCCGCCTCGATCGCCCGGGGATGAACACGTACAGCATTCGAGGCGACGGTGACGCCGGGATCCCCAATACGCACTTCGCGTTCGAATATGCATACCAAACCAAACGATCCGGCAACGACAACGGGTGGTACGCCGAAGCCGGATATACGTTCCGGAATGTCCGGTGGCAGCCGTCGTTGAGCTATCGCTACACGCGTTATTCGAAGGATTTCGACTCGCTGTTCCAGGGTGGATTCGGCGATCGCTACCAGGGTGAAATCGCATCCAACTATTCGTTTTCATACAACTTCAATACGCGCATCCATGACGTCGGGCTCACAGTCCACCCGTCCGAAAAATTTACCGTGACCCTGATGTATTTCAACTTCCGGACGTTGTCCAATCGCTCGACCCTCGATCTCGACGCGTCCGAGCTGACACTCTATCTGGATTGGGCTCTGACCAAGCATCTCCAGTTTTCCCCGAACTTCGGTGTCTACAAACCGAGAAAATACGCTGCAAACGGCGGAAACCAGACCGGCAGCGCGGCCGCAAACTTCTATGCCAACCTGATGATCGTCGCGAATTTCTAGCGCAATCTTCGATCACCCCGCCGCACATCGCATCGCCGACATCTGACTTCGTGGCAGTCGCAACTGCTTACGGCGCCTCGACACGCCGAACTTGACGGAGTCATCGGACCGGCGGACGGGCTCGCGCGTCCCGGCTCGACATCCGCGGGTTTCCCCCGCTGGGATAACACACGATTTGTTCGCAGAATTTCTCCTGCCCAAAAAACGATCAGTCGCCTTACGCACGTCCTTCGCCGCCCCGTCGAGGTTTCCTGTCATGAAGAGCATCGACCGATTTGATGACGTGAATGCCCACGCCGCGTCGATCAAGCACTGGAATCAAACCTACAGCCAGATATCGGCGGGTTCGCTCGAAAGCTCGCTGATGCAACTTGCGAGCGCGCGCTGCCACCTTTTCCGGGAACGGATAAACCAGCGCGTCGTTCAACACGGCGAAGCTCCGTCGGGAAAGATTTGCTTCGCCATACCGATTTCGGCGTCCGGACCGGTCGTCATGCAAGGCCGCAAGGCAGACTGCAACAGCGTTCTCTTCCTGCGTAGCGGCGAGGAGTTCATGTTTCATATGCCAACGGGCATGGACATGCTGTCGATCAACTTCGATCGCGATATGTTCGAATCGGCACTATCGACCGTTGCGAACGCCCACGCGATCAACACGCTCCTCAAGCAACCCGTCATCACGTTGCCCAGACAGCGCCTGAACGCGTGCCGCCGTCGCCTGCTTGCGATATTTTCCGAGGCGTTCGTCGACGACGAAGGCGGCACCATCCAGCACGACGAAGGCGCGTTCGAGCAATTCGTTCTTCATGAAATGATTCGACTGATCAGCAGCCCGGATTGCAATCTACGCCAACGCAACGGCAGTTCCACCCAAAGTTTCATCGTCGAGAAATGTCATCACCTGACCATGTCCGAGAGCGTCAAGGTTCCCAGCGTGATAGAGCTGTGCCGGCAACTGCAGGTCAGCCGGCGTACCGTGCAGAACAGCTTTCGATCCGTGACCGGAACGACGCCGTTGAATTACCTTCGGTCCGTGCGGCTCAACGGCGTGCGTCGAAGCCTGATGTCGACGCATCCATCCAAACTCCTGATCGGTGACGCCGCCGCCCGATGGGGATTCTTCCACTTGAGCCATTTCGCCGAGGACTACCTGGCACTCTTCGGCGAGCTGCCTTCGCATACCAAAAGACCGGTTCGGAACGACGGATAGAAGACGGACGAGCCGGCGCGGTCCGATCACCGAGCCCGACCGCGATGCAGGGTGCCTCGCACCCATTCCGACGGCTGCGGCCACCACCCTGCGCGTCATCTTCCGCGACCGAATCCGCTGCCGGAGCGCACGCGGATTCACGTGATGGCCGACATACGACCGGTGACTCGCGTGCGCGAGGCGCCTGGTGTACCCCGAAAATGACGGTCAATTCACCTGTCCGGCGTCGATCATGGATCTGAGATCCGCGGTCGGGTCGGCCAGCGTCGCAGCGGGAATACGCGATCGCTGGGCGATCAGCTTGCGCGCCAGCACGTGGTCCGACGGCCGGTTCACGGAATGCGCAGCCGCCATCGCACCGTCGTGCAGGTAGAACACCGTAAAGCGATCGCTGGCGGGTGCACCGCGCAACACCACCTGGTCTCCGGACGATGGCAGACCGGCCATCTGGAATCTCAGGTCGTGCTGCTCGCTCCAGAACCATGGTACGGCCGAAAGCGGTTGAGGCCGACCGACCAGCACCGAGGCCGCGGCGCGCGCGCCGTCGCTGGCGGCCTGGATAGATTCAAACCGCATTCTGGCCGGACTACCCGGGAAAGGCGGCTGCGTCATGTTGGCCACGTCGCCGACGGCCAGTATGTTCCGCACCGAGGTGCGGCCCAACGCATCGACAAGGATGCCGTCGTCGCAGGCGATGCCGGCGGCATCGGCAAGCTCCGTGTTCGGCAATACGCCGATCCCTGTTACGACCAAGTCGCAATCCAACGTGCGGCCATCGTCGAACTGGACTGCCTCGACGCTACCCTGACGGCCCAGCAGCGCCCGTACGCTGCGGCCCAGTTCCAGCGAGACGCCGCGCCGGCGGTGCGCATGCGCGACATAGTCCGACATGAACGCCGGGAAGGCGCGCGCGAGGAGGCGAGTCTGGCTCTCGACCACGGTAACCCGCGTTCCAGCCGAGCTCAGCGCGGCCGCGACCTCCAGACCAATAAACCCGCCGCCAACGATGCACGCGCTCGAGCAACGGCCAAGCCTGCGCTGCACCGCCAGCGCATCGTCGAGCGTGCGCAGTTGATGCACGCCCTGAAGCTCAGCACCGGGAACCGGAAGCGGGCGGCAGCGCGCGCCCGTCGCGAGTGCAAGCCAGCCGTATTCGAGATGCTCGCCGTCCGCCAGCCGCACGCGGCGCGCGGCCAGATCCAGCGCTGTAGCGCGCTGCCCCACGCGCAGATCGATGCATTGTTCAGTATAGAAATCCGGGCTGCGCAGCGCGAGCTGGCTCATGCCGGTCTTGCCCGTGAGCAGGCCCGTGGAAAGAGGCGGGCGCTGGTAGGGTGCGTGCGGCTCGTCTCCGATCAGGACGATAGGTCCATCGAATCCCAGTTCGCGCGCAGCCGCGGCGAGTTGAGTTCCGGCATACGAGGCACCGACGATAACGAGCGGCGCTTTTTGTGAGGATGTCAAAGTTGTCTCCCGAGGAAACGCCCTGGCAATCCACGGGTTTGAACCGGATCGGCGCACGGCGTGCGGCGTGCGCACCGGAACCGGCTGTCGAGGACGACGTTCGCCGGCAAACCGTCGCTTCGACAATCGCGCAGCCGGAACGATGTTCGACGAGGTGGATCACTTGCCGGGCAGTACGGACTCCGAATGCGTTGAAGAGGATGACGAGCGTGTCTCGCCGACAGGCAATCGGAGACGCCCACACGAGCGCGTCTCCGATCGCCGAACCGGCCGCGGCACCCGTCGATGCACAACGCGCACGAACGGGCACGAAACACGAAGATTCGCATGCGCGCCCCGGTTCATCGCCGTCGTACTCCGTCGAAGTACGCGCGCCGAGCCGTCAGGAAGAGGCTCGGGATAGCCGCCTAGCCTTGCTTCTCGGGCATTCTCAGCACCAGGCCGTGCAATTCTCGTGTCAACTTGATCTGACAAGCGAGCCTGCTGTTCTCCTGCGTTGCACCCAACGGCTCGAGGAGGGCAAGCTCGATCGCCGGATCGGCTTTGCCGGTCACGCCGAGCCAGGGTTCGTCGACATAGACATGGCAAGTCGCACACGAGGCCTGGCCGCCGCAAAAGCCGTCGATACCCGGCACTCCATTTTCCAGTGCGGTCTCCATTGCATTGGCGCCGTCCGGCGCGACCACGACGTGCTCGTCGCCATTCGCTTCGATATAGGTAACTTTTGGCATATTCAAGAAAGGTGATTTTTTAACGAGCACGCGCGACTCTGTTCGATATCGAGTCGTGCGTGCGGCCTGGATATCCGCCCGTCGGCGAAAACTCACTCGTGGGTCGGCGTCACGGTATCCTGGCGAGCGCCGATTTGAAGCAAACCCTGCCAGAACGAAACGAATGGCTCGAGATAGAAGCCTCGCAGGGTTTTGTGAGGATTTTTTTCCCCAAACTCCACTTCATTCAGCCCCCAGCGCCATGTTTCGTTCTTTTTCGGCAGATAAAGGGTTCCGAACATCCAGTCCCATACCGTCAAAATCACCCCGTAGTTTTTATCTCGATGCGGCAGCTCGATGCTGTGATGGAGGTTATGCATGACAGGCGCGAGCACGATACGATTCACCCAGTTTCCGTACGAAACGTGCACGTGTACGTGAGACATCGTGTCGACGACAAAAAAAGAAACGTACACCTGAATTCCGATCACGGTCACGGTTCCCGGATTGACAGCGGTTCCGGTGGCGTAAAGCAGCAAGCCCAGCATCACGCCGGCGAAAAACGACGGAATCGTGTTCAGAAAAAAGAATTCAACCGGGTGTTGACGAAAGAGCGTCCATGGCGTCAGCGTTTCGGCCGTATGGTGCGGCTTGTGCAGTGGCCACAGGACGGGAACCTCATGACACCAGCGGTGCACCCAGTAGCCGGAAAAATCCAGAGCCAGAAAATAGATAGCGAACTGAACCGCAACCATTTTCCAGTCCGTGTGCATCAGAGGCGCTCTCGCCCCGAAATACGTCGCCAGAAAACCCGCCAGATTGTCCGCCACCGATATCGCATTGATTGCGACGAATACAGAAAGTGGAAAACCGATCGCCAGAAGAATAATGCCGTTCCATCGGTCGACGCGAGCCGACGCGTGATCGTACTGGTCCTTCGGAAATACGGACCTCACCACCGCCCGTAACGTCACCGGCTCTCGTTCTTTTCTTGCCAGGAACGCGACCCATGCAACTACCACGAAATAAATCGGAAGACCCCATGCCCACTGCCGCAGCATTCCGATGGTCGGGTCATAAAAGTCAGCAACCGAGCTCCATATCTCATTTAGCATCTTCGTCTCCGGGATTGCATATTGTCACGAGCCAGGGCAGGGCCGCGAGTCGCGCACGCCGCGCTTGCCAGGTACCGTCTATGCCCGCGGCCTGTTCGACGCAGAAGGAAGACGCGGCCGTCGGGATAGTGCGTTCATGGTGGTCTGCCGCCCTCCCACGGGCCAGTAACGAACGGTGGACGAACGGTTAACGAACGTTTTTTTGGTGTTTTCGCGTGACCGGACAACTGCAATTCCTGGGGTAAACCCGATTTCATCGCATCGCGGATGCCTGCGTATCGCGGGCATATCGACTCCGGCGTGCATTGCGCCCGCTCTTCTGCTCCGCTCGCTTGCGGCGCGCACCGGTTCGGCCCAGCCGAAATAACGACGTCTCGAAACGGGAGGAACGGGTGGAGAAACAGAAGACGGCGCGGTATCGGGCATTCAATCTCGATGCGGCATCGAGAGCACATCCGGATCGCCGTCGAAACAGGTGCGTTCCGCATGCTCACCACGATCTCGAGCCCGGACCGGCTCCATGGATCACCGTACGCAGCGCAACTTTTTATTTTGGTTTTGCGGGTTCGCCGGCTCCGGCTTTCTTGGGCGCAAGCTCGCTTTCTCTTACAGGCCACATCTGGCCGACCTTCAGATGGCGAACAATGACCGGCTTATTACCGACGTTCGACGGTCCGAATGTACGGACTTCATACAGTGCCTCGAACGTGTTATCGGAGCCGAGGCTCTTCGTCAGCTTGTCCAGTTCGGATTTACTCGACGCAACATGTATGGCCTCCATGAGCGCAGGATCCCTGGTGCCAGCAATAACGACGATATGATTTCCCGATGAGCCCGGAAAGCTGGCTATATATGCATAGTCGCGGCGCATAATCCCCTCGGTCGAAGGGTTGTCCCAGTCGGATTGAAACTGATTCCCGCTCGCCCGATCGACAAGCGTATCGCCGTCGTCCGACAGAGAGAAACCCGAGATATCGCAAAGCGGTTCTTTCAGGTCCGCCAGATTCCTCAGCAAACCAACATAGACGAGATCGTGAGTCCGCAACATGTTGTTGGTGAAGCGCGACATCGCGATGGATTGCAGCGACGGCAGCTCACCGGCTCGCGCGGTCGCAATGATGGGAGTAATGGCAGCCATAGCCGGCGCCACACCTTCAGGAAGGGTGTAGGTATTCAAGTCGATATATTTTTGATTCGCGCCCGAGGTCCGCAACCGGTACTGACCCAACTCATCCGCAGAGTGAATTCGGGGGTCGAGTATCAGGCGGGAAACCTCGTTGTCGGAATCCAGCTCACCGAAAACATAATCGCCGCCATAAACGACAAGAGTCGGAATATGGCTCCCCGCCAGCGCACTCCAGAGATTGGTCCCGAGGCGAGCGTCTCCGGCGGGATTGCCTGCGAACCAGTTCCAGCAAATCAGATTGAGCCCGACGAGAAGCACGGCGCCCCCTGCGAACCACATCCAGGCGCCGCGTCGCAGGCGGCGACGCGGTGCGGCACGATCGTCTGCCGCGGCCGCAGCCGGCGGAACGACGACGAGCCGATATTCCCCGCGCGGAAGGGCCAGGCGTTCACCATGCTCGTCCGGTGGCAGTTCCTCGAGTTTCTTCCGTAGCCGGTGGACATGCACCCTCACGGTCGCATCGGCGGCAAGATCCACGTCGATGGATTTGCCGAAGACCGTTTGCGCAATCTCGATTTCCTTCGGTGCGGCGTCGGCCAGCGAACGTTCGAGCAGTAATTCGAAAAGACGATTGATCTGCGACGATTTTCCGAGCACGCCACTTTTTTGAATGCGTTCCCCGTGAGCAACGAGCCGCCTTGCGTCTTTGTCCTCTAGCACGCTCGACCTCCCCGGCTTGTACGGAGACACGCCCGTTCGCTCGCCGCGCGGCGCGGCGTCAGAGTGCGCGGCACCAGGCTCGTCACCAGCACCGAACCGACCACCAGCAGCCCCGCGACCACCCCGAGCCCGGCATACGGCGCCCCCGTACGCGCAAACAGGAGGCCGACCAGCCACGAACTGAAGGCGCCGCCGAGCGAACCCAGCATGCTGATCACCGCGATGCCCGCCGCCGCCGCGCGACCGGTCAGTTGTGCAGCCGGAATCGTCCAGAAAACGATCGGCACGGTGAACGCGCACAGCTGCGCGGTCGCCAGCAAGGCCACGGTGATCCATACGTGGCCGACCGAGAAGCGCAGGAGCAGTAGACTGCACGCGGTGACGAGCATGCAGACCACCGTATGCCACCGGCGCTCGCCAAATCGGTCGGAACTCCATGCGATCGCCACGTTTCCGATCATCGTGAACACCGATATCAGCCCGGATAACCAGCCGATTCCGGAGACGCTCGACACCCCGGCCGACTTCAGCACCGTGGGCGACCAGAACGTCACCGTACCCATCCCGACGTAGATGCAGAAATAGATCGCGGCAAGTCCCAGCACGCGACCGTTGCCAACGATGTCGACAACGCCGACCCGGTCATGGCCGACCACGGCCGAGGCCCGCTCGGCGTCCAGATCGCGCAAGAGCGCCTGCCGGTCCAAAGACGACAGCCATGCCGCCTGTTCCGGCCGGTCGCTCAGCATCAGCGGCGCAACCAGCCCGAGCGCGATGGCCGGCAACCCCTCGATCAGAAACAGCCATTGCCATCCGCGCAACCCCATCACGCCCTGCATGTGCGCCATGATCCAGCCGGACAGCGGTCCGCCGATCATTCCAGCAACCGGAACGGCGAGCAGCAGCATGCTGTTGACACGGGCGCGCACCGCGTCCGGAAACCAGTACGACAGGTACAGGATCAGGCCCGGAAAGAAGCCGGCCTCGGCGGCGCCGAGCAGAAACCGCACCACGTACAGCGACACGCTGCCGGTCACGAACATCTGCGCCACCGTGCAAAGGCCCCACAGCACCATGATGCGCATCAGCGTGCGGCTCGCGCCGATGCGCGCCAGCACCAGATTGCTCGGCACCTCGAAGGCGGCGTAACTGATGAAGAAAATGGCCGTCGCAGAGCCGAACACGGCTTCGCTCAAGCCGAGATCCTGCAGGAACTGCAGCTTGGCGAACCCGATGTTGACGCGATCGACGAAGTTGATGACGTAGCAGACGAACAGAAACGGAATCACGCGCAGCGCGATCCGGCGGTACAAGACGGCAGGGGGTGACTCGGACATGGACCGCTCCCGGTAGGTGGACATGCATCGGCAGTCGCGTGCGTTGCTCGCGGCTGTAATCGGCGGCGCCATGCATGCGCACGGCCAGTCGAAGCGCCACGGGAGAATTATACGAATCTCATAATTCGGGATTCATTGGTAGTTAACACGAGAAAATCCGCCGGGCGTCGCCTGCACCGCATCGCCAACCTTCATTCGTCAGTTTTGTAAGAAAACATCGAAATCCTGCGGATATCCCGGTCATTTCGCCTACACTGCAAGGTATCGCGTCATATCGCACGTAAACCCCCATCATAAAAATAAATTCAATCTCATATAATGAGATTTACAAAAACAAACGGCCGCGAGCGTCACCGGGATTTTCGATCGCGTCACCCGTTGTTTTTTTCTGGATATGATCGTCGGCGGGACCGACCGCATGGCACGGCATCTTCGGAAGCCGTCCATCCGGGCGAATCCAGGCGAACCGCGCGCATCGCGCGTGCTGCCCGCGCCCGGGCAACCTGCGTCGGCCTCGGCCGGCATCGAATTTCAGACGGTATGCATCAGCCACGCCATGAATCTGCACGCTGAAACACTGTGCTTCTCGGATGTGTTCCTCCATTCCCAGGCGATCGTGAACTGGTCGCAGCACTACGACCAGATCAGTCCCGGCACCGCAACGACCACGCTGCGCCAGGTCGCCGGCCAGCGTTTCCACGTCTTTCGCGAACGCCTCAATCAGCGCGTGATGCAGCACGGCCTCGCGCCGCGCGACCGGCTCTGCTTCGCGCTGCCGATCGTCAGCGCGGTCGCGCCCGTGGTCCAGGGGCGCACCGTCGAGCGCCCGAGCCTGCTGACGCTGCGCGGCGGCGAGGAGTTCGTCGCGCATCTGCCGTGCGACACCGAGGTGCTCGCCTTCACGATCGATCGCACGCTCACGGCCGATCGCGAACTGGACGAACTCGCGAACCTGCCTGCCCGCATCCTGAAGCAGCCGGTGCTGCCGATCTCGCCAGCACGCTACGGCCATGCGCTGGACGGGCTCGAGCGCGTGCTTTGCCAGGCGCTCGACAGCGGTTCGCTCACCGCACGCGATGCATTCGACGAACGCGTGCTCGCGCACAGTGTCGTCGGCATCCTGCTCGACCTCGTGCAGTCCGACGATGCCGATGCCGGCGCGCTGCCGTCGGCCTCGACGCAAAGCTACATCGTTCGCCGCAGCCAGGAAATCGCGCTCGAATGCGACGACGTGCCGACGGTGATCGATCTCTGTCACCACCTCAGAATCAGCCGCCGCACGCTGCAATACAGTTTCCAGAACGTGGTCGGCACGACGCCGACCGCCTATCTCCGCTCGATCCGGCTGAACGCCGTGCGGCGCTTCCTGATGACGACGCCCGAGACGATGCGGATCGGCGACGCGGCGGCGCAATTCGGCTTTTGCCACTTCGGGCGCTTCTCCGCGTACTACCAGCAGCATTTCCACGAGCTGCCGTCACACACGCCGCGCCTGAGCTGAGCCCGCGAACGACGCATGGTGGCGGCGCATCCGGGTAATCCCCTGCCGCCCCCGCGCATGCGGATTGCCGATAACGGACAACGCACGTGATTTAGGCACCGTAAATTTTTGTCGTCGGCCTGCTTGTGTGCGCTTCACCGCATCGAGCGGCCGTCCAAGCGCACACCTGTGTCGTCGTCGGTGGTCGGCCGTCGGCATCCCATGCCGGCTCGTCAGGATCGGCGCGCGGCACGGGAATATCGATCAGGCATGCCGGTGTCGATTCCTGACGGACGATCCGGCCAGCGGGACTACTCATGAACGAATCGTCACCCCGGTCCGAAGCGGGGCTCAGCAAGAACGCCGTCGGACTTTCACACATCGTTTTCTTCGTCGTCGCCGCGGCCGCGCCGCTCACCGCGATGGTCGGCGCGACGCCCGCGGCATTCTCGCTCGGCAACGGCCCCGGCGTGCCCGGCGTATTCGTGCTGGCGGGCGTCATGTACCTGATCTTCAGCATCGGCTATGCCGCGATGAGCCGGCACATCTCCAATGCGGGCGCGTTCTATGCGTATATCGCGAACGGGCTCGGACGCCCCGCCGGCGTGGGCGGCGCGTTCGTCGCGATCGTCGCGTACAACGCCGTGCAGATCGCGATCTACTGCATGTTCGGCTTTTTCCTGAACGACAGCATCCAGCGGCACTACGGCGTCGACGTGCCGTGGTGGGCGTTCGCGCTCGCGTGCGTCGTCGCGGTCCACGTCTGCGGCGCGCGACGCATCGAGTTCAGCGGCCGGCTGCTCGGCATGCTGATGATCGGCGAGATCGCGATCGTGATGCTGCTCGATCTCGCGATCGTCGTGCACGGCGCGAGCACCGGCGGCTTCAGCGCGAAACCGTTCAGCCCCGCGCTGGTGTTCGCACCCGGGCTCGGCACCGCGCTCGTGTTCGTGCTCGGCTCGTACATGGGCTTCGAGGCGACGGCGATCTTCTCCGAGGAGGCGCGCGACCCGAAACGTACGATTCCGCGGGCCACCTACCTGGCCGTGATCCTCATCATGGCGTTCTACGCGCTGTCGTCGTGGGCGATCGTCGAGGCGTGGGGCGAGGGGCAGATCGCCGCACAGGCGGGCCGCGATCCGGCCAATCTGTGGTTTGCCGTCAGCGGCCGGCTGCTCGGCGGCATCGCGACGGACGCGATGAACGTGCTGCTCGTCACGAGCCTCTTCGCGGCCATCCTGTCGTTCCACAACACGATCACGCGCTATTTCTACGCGATGGGCCGCGAACGCGTACTGTGGCGCAAGCTCGGTCATACGTGCCCCGTGCATCGTTGCCCGGATGTCGCCGGCAAGGTGCAGACGCTGATCGCGCTCACGGCCATCGTCGGGTCGGCGGTGTTCCGCCTCGATCCGTTCGCGGTCGTGTTCTCGTGGATGAGTGCGCTGGCCACGATCGGCATCATCGCGGTGCAGATCCTGGTGGCGGCCTCGGTAATCGCATTCTTCGCGCGCGATCGCCGGGACGCCAGCGTCGTGCACCGCCTGATCGCGCCGCTCGTCAGCGTGATCGCGCTCGGTGCATGCCTCGTGCTGGTCGTGCGCAACCTGTCCGTGCTGAGCGGATCGGATTCGACCTTCGTCGCGATGTTTCCGTATTTCCTCGTCGCCGTCGGCGCGCTCGGCATCCGCGCCGCGCTGCGGCTGAAGCGCAGCGATCCCGACCTGTACCGCGAACTCGGGCGCGCCGCCCAGTAGCCGCTGGCCAGTAGCCGCTGCCCGGACGGTGCCGCGCCGCCCCGTCGTCCCGTTACGCCCTCCCCGGGCATTTCCCGCTGCCGACGCGACTCGCAATGCGTCGCGCCGGCACGGGTATTCCCTATCCCGATCGCACAGCAACGATTGCCGATAGCGGACAAGGCGCGCGATTTCATCGACATACAGTGAAAGCGACGTCGCCGCAGCACGGTGGCAGCCGCCCTCGCCGCCGCCCCGTTCAGCCCGACGATTCGCCCCTGTGAAACATGGACACCATGATGAAAATTCAGAATCTGATCGGCGGCAGGCATTGCGATGCAGCGACCGGCCGCACTTTCGAAAAGCTGGCGCCGGCAACCGGCGACTACGTCGCCGCCGTGCCCGCATCGACCGCCGAGGACGTCGATCGCGCGGTGCGTGCCGCGCACGCCGCGCTGCACGACGACGCGTGGGCCCGCGCCGGCGGCTCGGCCCGCGCCCGCTGGCTCCTTCGGCTCGCGGAGCTGGTCGAGCGCAACGGCAATGCGCTGACGGAATTGCTGGCCGTCGAACAGGGACGCCCGCTTGCCGAGATGCGCATGATGGACCTCCCGATGTGCATCGACACGCTGCGCTACTTCGCCGGCTGGGCCGACAAGCTCGAGGGCCGCACGATTCCGACCGACGGCTTCATGGGCCGACCGACGCTCAGCTACACGCGGCGTGCACCGGTGGGCGTGGCCGGTCTGATCATTCCGTGGAACGCGCCGTTGATGATCGCCGTGTGGAAACTCGCGCCGGCGCTCGCGGCCGGCTGCCCCGTGGTCATCAAGCCGTCGGAGGACACGCCGCTGGCCGTCGCCCGGCTCGGCGAACTCGTCTGCGAAGCCGGCCTGCCCGCCGGGGTCGTCAACATCGTTCACGGCGTGGGCGCGGAAGTCGGCGCCGCGCTGGTCGCGCACCCGCTCGTGAACAAGATCAGCTTCACCGGCAGCACAGAAGTCGGCCGCGCGATCGCGACCGCGGCAGCGAAGACCTTCAAGCGCGTCACGCTCGAACTCGGCGGCAAGGCCGCGCAGATCGTGTTCGCGGATGCCGATCTCGATCGTGCGATTCCGTCGCTGATGGCCGGCATGTTCGCGAACCAGGGCCAGACGTGCGCGGCCGGCTCGCGCGTGCTCGCGCACCGCTCGATCGCGCACGCACTCGAAGAGCGGCTTGCCGAGGCGGCCCGGGCCATCCGTGTCGGTCCGCCATCGGAGCCCGGCGTGCAGATGGGCGCGCTGATCAACCCGCGTCACCTTGCGCGCGTCCGTGCGCTCGTCGACGGCGCGCTCGCCGAAGGGGCGGTCATGCTCGTCGGCGACGAACAGGTGCCGCCGCGCGGCTGCTTCATGCGACCGACGATCCTGGGCGGTGTCCATCCGGGCATGCGAATCGCCCGCGACGAAGTGTTCGGCCCGGTCGGCATGGTCATGCCGTTCGAGACCGAGGACGAGGCCGTTCGCATCGCCAACGACACGCCGTTCGGCCTCTCCGCTTCGGTGTGGACACAGGATGTCGACACCGCGCACCGCGTCGCCGAGCGGCTCGACGTCGGCGCGGTCGCAATCAATGCATGGAGCCCGATCGACGCACGCCTGCCGTGGGGCGGCACCAAGCAAAGCGGGATCGGGCGCGACCTGTCGAAGGCCGCGCTCGATGCATACCTCGAGGAAAAGATCGTCACCGCAGCCCTGTGACCCGCGGCGCACACCACGTCGCCCCCCTCTGTTCAAGCACTTCGTAAGAGAGACGAGAGACACCATGGACTATCAAAAGCGTCAAAAACGATTCTGGCATCCGATGAGCTCGGCCGCCGCCGGCCATACGACCCCCACCGTCGTCATCGCACGCGGCGACGGCAACTACGTGTACGACGTCGACGGCCACCGCATGCTCGACGGCGTCGGCGGACTGTGGAACGTCAACGTCGGCCACAACCGGCCGGAGGTGAAAAGCGCGATCGCGCAGCAGATGGACGAGCTGTCTTACTACCAGACCTTCGACGGCGTCGCCCATCCGCGCGTCTACGACCTGGCCGACCGCCTGTGCGCTATGTTCGCGCAGGAGGACATGCAACGGGTGATGTTCGGCAGCGGCGGGTCCGACGCGATCGAGACCGCGCTCAAGATGGCGCGTCAGTACTGGGTCGCCGCAGGCGAGCCGTCGCGCACGAAATTCCTGTCGCTGCGCAACGGCTATCACGGCGTACACATGGGCGGCACCTCGATCGGCGGCAACGGCGTCTACCATTACAATCACGGCCCGCTGCTGCCCGGCTGCGTGCTGCTCGACACGCCGTGGCTCTACCGCAATCCGTGGAACTGCGACGATCCGCAACAGCTCGTCGAGCACTGCATCCGGCAGCTCGAGGAAACGATCGCGTTTCACGGCCCGCAGACCATTGCCGCGTTCGTCGCCGAACCGGTGCAGGGTGCCGGCGGCCTGATCGTCCCGCCGGCCGATTACTGGCCGCGCGTGCGGGCCGTATGCGACCGCAACGGCATCCTGCTGATCGCCGACGAGGTGGTCACCGGCTTCGGCCGCACCGGCAGCCTGCTCGGCAGCCGCGGCTGGGGCGTCGCCGCCGACATCCTGTGCGTCGCCAAGGGCATTTCCGCCGGCTACGTGCCGCTCGGCGCGACACTGTACAACGGCCGGATCGCCGACGCGATCGAACATGGTGCGGGCTTCTCGCACGTGGTCATGCACGGCTATACGTACAGCGGGCATCCGCTCGCTTGCGCGGCGTCGCTTGCCGTGCTCGACATCGTCGAGGCCGAGGATCTGCCCGGTAATGCGGCGCGGGTCGGCCAGCGCCTGCTCGAGCAATTGCTGCCGCTGAAGGCCGACTTCGAGACGGTCGGCGACGTCCGCGGCAAGGGACTGATGCTGGCGCTCGATCTGGTGACCGACAAGGCCAGCCGCACGCCGCTCGATCCGGGACAGGGGTTCGCCGCCCGCGCGGCCGATGCCGCGCGCAGGCGCGGCGTCCTGGTACGGGCGATCGCGAACAAGGTCGTGATGTCGCCGCCGTTGACGCTGCGGCAGGACGAAGCCGACTTCATCGCGGTGACGCTGCGCGAAGCACTGCAGGAATGCTGCGCGGATTCGCTGGCGATCGCCTGAGCGCGCGAAATAGCCTGGCGCACGGGCCTCTCGTCGAAGGTTCGTGCGCATCGCCACCCGGCCTCGGTTCGACGAAGATCGGCGCGAGACGTTGACGATCGGCATCCCGCCGGTCGCAGTGTCGCTTCAAAGGAAGACAAATCAAATGGAACACCAGGCCATTGCATTCGCCGTGGAGAAATACCCGCTCGCGCTTCGGCTGTTGCACTGGGTCAGGGCGATCCTGATCGGCGCGCAGCTCTGGACCGGCTGGACGATGGTCCGGCTCGACGACAACCTGCCGGCCAAGTTCGACTGGTACTACCCGACGCACAAGGAGTTCGGCGTGCTCACGCTGCTGGTGGTCGTCACGCAACTGGCGATTCGGTCGATGAAGCCGTTGCCGCCGCTGCCTGCCACCCTGCCGACGCTCGACCGCAAGCTCGCCAAGATCGGCCACTACCTGCTGTACGCGCTGGCGATCGTCGTGCCGCTGATGGGTTATTCGATGTCCAGTACTTTCACGCAGAGCGACGGCGTGCCGTTCTTCTTTTTCCGCGTACCCGAGCTGCTGCCGAAGAACGACCACTGGTTCGAGGCGTTTCAGTGGCTGCACCGGACGCTCGCCTACACGTTGCTCGCGCTCATCGTGCTGCATGTGCTCGGCGCGCTGAAGCACCGCTTCTTCGACCGCAACCCGGAAAACGACGTGCTGCGGCGGATGCTGTAGCTCCGCTACGCGGAACCTCGCGCCCGGCGAGGCGCCGTATTCGGTCCGCTCGATCGCGGCGGACCGATTTTCTTCCCGATTCATATTTCGTTTAACTAACGATAAACGGACCCGCTGCACGCGTCCGGTGCTGACGCACGCCGTCGGAAACCGTGTCGCCACGCGTGGGCCGCCCACACCTGGAGATCGACGATGAAGAAGATGATGGCGGCCGTATCGGCCGCGAGCGCCATGGGTTTCGGCCTGCCGGCCCACGCGCAAAGCACCGTGACGCTGTACGGCCTGATCGACGAAGGCATCAATTTCACGAGCAACGCGGGCGGCAGCACGGCTTACCAGATGATCAGCGGCGATACCGTCGGCAGCAACTGGGGGTTGAAAGGTACCGAAGACCTCGGCGGCGGCCTGAGGGCGCTGTTCCAGCTCGAAAACGGCTTCAACGCGAGTACGGGCGCGCTCGGCGTGACGTCCCGGATGTTCGGCAGGCAGGCTTATGTCGGACTCGATTCCGACCAGTTCGGCACGCTTACGCTCGGCCGCCAGTACGACCCCACGCTCGACATGTGGAGCCCGTTCACGGCCACCGGAAACTGGCTCGGCGACTTCGGCGCGCACCCGTACGACAACGACAACGCCGACTGGGACTACCGCATCCAGAACAGCGTCAAATACGTGTCGCCCGCGTATGCCGGCTTCAAGGGCGAAGTGCTCTACGGCCTCTCGAACCAGGCGGGCGGCTTCGCGCGAAACCGCGTCTACAGCGCGGCCGTGCAGTACCAGATGGGCGCGTTCTCCGCCGCCGTCGCCTACCTGAAGGCAAACAACGGCGGCGCGACCGCGGGCGGTGCGCTGTCGAGCGACGACACGGTATTCAGCGGCCGCTCGCAGCAGAACATCGATGCCGGCGCGTCATACAAGTTCAGCGACAAGTTCACGCTCTCCGCCGCGTATTCGCACGTCGACGTGACCAACCCCGAATCGAATCTCTACTTCGCGAACCCGCCTGCGGCAGGCACGCAGAACGCGTGGAAATTCGACAACTTCGAGGTCAACGGCCAGTATTTCTTCCGGCCTGACTTCTGGCTCGGTGCCGCCTATGCATTCACGCATGCGCATGTCGCCACGACGGCCGGCGACGCATCGCCGAGCTGGCACCAGCTGTCGATGATGCTCGACTACGACCTCAGCAAGCGGACCTCGACCTACCTCCAGGCTGCCTACCAGCATGCAACCGGCAACACCGGTACCGACTTCGACCATGCGCACGTGCTCGGCACGGCCGGGCAGTCGTCGGGCCGCAACCAGCTGGCGCTGCGGATCGGGATGATGCATCGGTTCTGAGCGCGGCGACCCGCGGGCCGGGTTGCCGCACGCGGCAACCCGTGCTTTCCCGTGCGGTCAGAACTGATGCCGCACCCCGACGCGCACCGCGGTCTGCGACGCGCCTGCCGCCGCTGCGCCAAGCGCGGCCTCGACCTGGGCGCCGTAAGCACTGTCGTGCCCGCGCGCGACCACCGCGTACAGCCCCGTGCGCTTCGACAGCGAATAGTCGGCGCTCAGCGTGATCTGGTTGGCCGAGCCGATGTCCCCGCCGCGCTGCTGGTACTGGAAACCGCCGCCGAGCTGCAACGAGGGCGTGACCGAATAGGTCAACCCGGCGTCGTAGGTAGTGGCGCGCAACGGCGCGGCAGCGCTGATCCGTACGTCCGACACCATGCCGAAGACGCGGAACGGCCCGACGTTGTAGCCGGCCCCGCCCGAGAAGTTGCGCAGATTGCCGCCGGCAGCCACGTCGTGCTGGCCGAAATAGGCGAACGCTGCGCTGAACGCGCCTTGCGTGTAGGACAGCATCGCGCTTTGCACGCTGCTGCGCGCGACCGTGCCGGGCACGTTGCCGAACCCCCACATGCCGCCGAACGCGACACCGCCGAACGTCGGACTCACGTACTTCACCGCGTTGTTCACCTGCACACCCCACACGCGGTTGTCGAGCGCGCCGCCCGCCGACGCGTTCGCCGGCAAGCCCCACGCGAGCAGCCCGGCCGGCGTGTTCGCGCCGATCGCGAACGACGGCATGAGATCGCCGACGAAATCGAACTGCCGCCCGAGCGTCACGGTGCCCCAGTCGCCGCCGAGCCCGACGTACGCTTGCGAACTGAACGCGGAGCCCGGCACGGTCAACGTGCCGTCCGATGTCTGGAACTGGCTTTCGAGCCGGAATACCGCGAAGTTGCCGCCGCCGAGGTCTTCCCTGCCCGTCAGGCCCCACACGTCGTTGCGCGACACGCCCGCCTGGAGCGCGAGCTGGCGGCCGCCGCGCGGCGCGGAAGCGACGTCGCTCGTATAGGTGATGCCGGTGTCGAGCGAACCGTAGAGCGTCACGCTCGACTGCGCGAACACCGGCGAAACCGCACCGCAGCCGCACAGCGCCACCATCTTCAACCACGTTCCCATCTTCTTCTCCTCATCGAATATTCATGCATCGCGTCCGCGAGCCGGATCGCACGCAGGCCGTGTCGGGTTGCGTTATCTGCATCGTCAACATAGGATTCCATATTGATTCGATGCGACGCGATTACAGGACGATCAGCGGCATGTGTCACGCGCCTTCCTTGATGCGGGTCCGGTTGCCGCCGCCACGACTTAAGTTAGACTACGGCCCTGCCGTCGCCGATGTGTCGCGTCACCCGCGACCGCGGCGCAGCGCGAGCCGTTTCCGATCCTCCCGTTCCATTGCCGCAAGCCGCCTGATTTCCGGATCACGTCATGTCGAGCCTCACCAAAATGCTGTCCATCCTCGACGTCTTCTCTTCGTCCGCGACGTCGATGACCGCCGAGGAAATCGCCGAACACATGGGCTTTTCACGCACCACGTGTTATCGCTACGTGAAGGAACTGGCTTCCGTCGGCCTGCTCGTCGGCACCAACGGCCGCTATACGCTGGGCCCGCGCATCATCCATCTCGACTACAACATGCGGCAGTCGGACCCGACGCTCACCGCCGCGAAGCCCGTCATCCAGAAACTGGTCCAGGTCACCGGCGGCGATGCGCTCGTGTCGACGCTGTTCGACGAACAGATCATCAACGTCATGCACGAAACCGGTGCCGAAAACCTGCAGCTCGGTTTCGGCCGCGGCCGCATCATGCCGCTGTTCCAGGGCGCATCGTCGAAAGTGATCGTGGCAGCGATGTCGCGCGCGCGCCTGAAACGGCTGCACGAACGGCGCAACGCCGCGTTCGGCGAGTTCGCGGCCGACTGGACACAGTTCTGGCGGCACTGCCAGCAGATCGTCGAGACCGGCTACTGGATCTCGCGCGGCGAACTCGATGCCGGTTTCGTCGGCATCGCCGCCCCGATCCGCACCGCCAGCAGCGGCGAGATCAACAGCAGCCTGTCGCTGGTCTTTCGCGCCGAGCACTTCGCGCTGTTCGACGAGCACGTGCTCGGCAAGCTGCTGATCGACGCCACCGCGCAGATCGGCGAAGCCACCTGAAGGCTGGCGCGACGCCGCGCGCGGGCGCCGGCGCGCGCACCGTCAGTTCAGTTGCGTGATGAATTTGGTGACCAGATAACCGTCGAAGGTCTCGGTGCCTCCCTCGCTGCCGAAGCCGCTGTCCTTCACGCCGCCGAACGGGATCTCCGCCGGCCCCATGCCGAAGTGATTGATGTTGACCATGCCGGCCTCAAGCGCGCGGCCAATCCGGTGCGCGTTGCGTGCCGATGTCGTGAATGCATACGACGCCAGGCCGAACGGCAAACGATTGGCTTCGGCGAGCGCATCGTCGAGTGCATCGAACGGCACGATCCCGACGATCGGGCCGAACGGCTCGTCATTCATCAGGCGCGCCTCGCGCGGCGGTGCCACGACGACCGTCGGCGCGAAGTAATGGCCGGCCCCCGGCAAACGCGTGCCGCCCGCGACGATCGCCGCGCCGTTCGCCTTCGCGTCGGCGACGAACGCGTCGATCTCCGACACGCGCCGCGCATGCGCGAGCGGCCCCATCGTGACACCCTCCTCCAGTCCGTAGCCGACGCGGATCTTGCCCACCGCTTCCAGATACGCGGCAACGAAGCGATCGAACACCGCGCGTTGCACGAAGAACCGCGTCGGCGACACGCACACCTGCCCGGCATTGCGAAACTTGTACGCGGCCAGCATCGCCGCGGCGCGCTCGATCTCGGCATCCGCGCAGACGATCACCGGCGCGTGTCCGCCCAGCTCCATCGTCATGCGCTTCATGTGCGCCGCGGCGAGCGCCGCCAGCCGCTTGCCGACCGGCACCGAACCGGTGAACGAGATCTTGCGCACCTGCGGCGCCTCGATCAGTTGCGTCGACACGTCGCCCGGCACACCCCACACGATGTTCAGGCAGCCCGGCGGCAACCCCGCATCGTGGAAGAGGTGCGCGAGCGCGACGAGCGCGCTCGGCGATTCCTCGGGCCCTTTCAGCACCAGCGTGCACCCCGACGCAAGCGCGGCCGCGATCTTGTGCATCGCCTGGCTGAACGGGAAATTCCACGGCGAAAACGCCGCGCACACGCCGATCGGCTCCCGCAACACCGTCTGCATCACATCCGGCGAACGCGCCGGCACGACGCGGCCGTAGGTGCGACGCCCCTCCTCCGCGTGCCATTCGAGCTGTTCCGCGGACGACATGACCTCCGCGACCGCCTCGCGAAGCGGCTTGCCCTGGTCCATCGTGATATGGCGGCCGATGGACTCGGCGCGCTCGCGCACGAGCGAGGCGGCGCGCCGCAGGATGTCCGAGCGCACGAGCGGCGACTCGCGGCGCCATGTCGCGAACGCACGATGCGCGGCATGCACGGCGGCGTCGATATCGGCCCGCGTCGCATGCGGCAGGTCGCCGAGCACGCGGCCGTTGCCCGGATCGAAGACGGGCTGCGTGCGCCGGCCGTCGGCCGGCAGGAACCGTCCGTCGACATACAGACGAAGCGGCGGGTAATCGACGCACGCATCAGGCACCATGCGCGAAGTCAGCGGCGTAAACGGAATCAAGACGGAACCCTCGGTTGAAAGTGCGCGGTTGGCGCGGACGGCGCGACGGCCGCTTCACGCCGCCTGTTGCGGCGCATGCAGCAAGCCGCCGATTTCCTGCCGGAGAATCTGGTTTTCCTGCCTGACGAGCAGATGCCGGACCTTGCCGCGAAAGATCCCGAACTCGGGATCGGCCATCAGCGCGGCACGCCGCCGCGCACGCGTGTCGAGCGAATCGAATGCCCACAGATAGACGAGCTGGTTCAGCGGCCCGACTTCCGTCGCGAAACAGCCGATCATCGTGCCGAGCACCCGCTCCTGCGCGGCGCGTCCGCATTCCGCATACAGCCGCAGATATTCGGCGACGCCGCCCGGCACCAGCGTATAGGTGCGTTGTTCAACAAACATGCACTTCCTCCCGTTGTCGTGGCGCGAACGCCTGAAAGGCCGCGGTCGCGCGGGCCATCCCCACGGCGTCCGTCTGCGCCGCCACGTAGCGATCGGGGCGCACGACCACGAGCGGGCCGGCATGCCGGTCGAACCACGCCGCCAGCGCGTTGTCGACGTCCTCGACGCAGGCGCTGCCGTGCACGCTGGTCACGCGCCGGGCGCGACTCGACCCGCTGCGCGAACGGCTCACCTGCACGAACACCGCGCCGAGCGACGTCCAGTACGCGCGATCGTCGTCGCTCAGGCACGCTTGCGGATCGCACTGCCAGCCGACGATCGAGAACCACGGCCCCAGCACGTCATCGAGTTTGCGGCGCACGCCATCGGCCGTTTCGACGTCGGGCTGCACGATCATCCTGCCGACCGCATCCGATCCGCCGGGCAGCACGATGCCGCGCGTGTAGCTCGGCATCGGCTTGAACCGCATCTGCAGGATGTAGTCCTTCAGTCCCGGCGCGAAGCGGACCAGCCCGAGAACGCGATCGCGCACAAACGCGACGAGCCGGTTGGTCGGCATCAGCATCGCGCCGAAGGTGTCCGCGAGGTCGATCATCGCCTTCGCGTGATCGCGCCGCTCGGATTCGTACGTCGAGATCACGCCGGGATGCAATGCGCCACGGACGATGCCCGCCAGCTTCCACGCGAGGTTGCCCACGTCGCGCAGGCCCGCGTTCAGGCCCTGGCCGATCCACGGCGGACTCAGGTGCGCGGCATCGCCGACGAACGCCACGCGACCGACAACGAAACGCTCGGCCACGCGCGAATGGTGCGTGTAGGTTCGCGCGCGCACGATCTCGACGCGATCGATGTCGTCGACGTACGGCGCGATCAGCGCTCGAATCGAGTCGGGCTGGGCGATCGCCGCTTCGTCCTCGTGCGGGAACACGAGAAACTCCCAGCGCCGGAAATCGAACGGCAGATAGATGCAGACGTTCGGGCGGCGCGGGTCGCAGTTCAGGGCCGTGCAAGGCTGGTCGAGGCCGGCGTTCTTCACATCGACCACGACCCACTTGATCGGATGCGTCGTGCCGGCGAGCGTGACGCCGAGCAGCTCGCGCATCGGGCTGCGTCCGCCGTCGGCCGCGACCACGTAGTCGGCCTGGAGCGCATACTGCCGGCCGTCCGCGCGGCGCACCTGCAACGTGACGCCTCCATCGTCCTGTTCCACATCCACCACTTCCTCGCTGGTTCGCAGCGACACGTGCGGATAGCGGGCCAGCCCGGCACGCAGCGTTCGTTCGGCCAGTTGCTGCATGAAGATGTTGCGCCGCCACCAGCCGAATTCGCGGATCGACGGGCGGATATCGGCAAAGCATTCACCGTTCGCCTTGAACATGCGCAGCGGCACGTTCTGGATGATGTCGCGGCTCAGTTCGTCGGCGAGCCCCGCTGTCTGAAACATCCGCAACGCTTCGTCGTCGATGCCGACCGCGCGCGGAAATTCGACGACGTCCGCCGCCTTCTCGACGATCACCGTCGCGATGCCGTAGAGGCCGAGCAGATTCGCCATCGCCACGCCGTTCGGCCCGGCGCCGACGATCGCGACCGATGTCCGCTCCGGATTGTTCGCCTTCATGCGTCGGCTCCCGTCCGCCATGCCGGATCGTCGAGACGATCGAGCCAGGTGCGCAATGCGTGGTTGAACGCGGCGGGCTGATCGTCATGCACGTAGTGCGTCGCGCCCGGAATATCGAGCCAGTCGATGCCGGCGCTGGCCGCCATTTCGGCCGCCACTTCCGCGGCCAGGAAATCCGAATCGCCGCCGCGCAACAGCAGCGTCGGCACCTGCAGGTTGAGAACCAGCGGCCACAGATGGACGAGCTGCTCCGGCGTCGCGGCCAGCCGGGCCGCCGCGATCCCGGCGGCGTCGTGCCGCCACACGATCCGTCCGTGTGCGTCCTCCTTCAGCGAGTGCGCGACGCGCGAATCGAGCGCGGATTCCGCGATGTTCGGCCGCTGATGCCGCCAGAATGCGCGCGCGTCGTCCCACGACGCGAACGCGTCCGGCGTTTCCTTCAGCTCGCGCTTGATGCGCTCGGAACCTTGCGAGCCGGCCGACGCGCCCGGGCCCATGTCCTCGATCACGAGACCGGCAAGCCGGTCCGGATTCGATGCCGCGTAGACGAACGCATTGGCGCCGCCCATCGAATGCCCGGCCAGCACGAATCGTCGCAGGTCGAGCGCGCGTACCAGCGCATCGAGATCGCGAACGTAGGCCGCCGCGTAATAGTCCCGCCGCGGATCCCAGTCGCTCAGCCCGCGCCCGCGCTGATCGAGCGCGACGACCCGGTAGCGGTCGGCCAGCGCGTCGGCAACGGGCTCCCACGTCCGCGCGTAGCTGCGCAAGCCGTGCAGCATCACCACGGCCGGCGCATCGTCGCGACCCCAGCTCACGTAGTGCAGCCGCAACCCGTCGCTCTCGACCCATCCATCCTTGACGGACACCGTATTCATCATTCGCTCTCCGGCAGCCCCTGCTTTCACACCAGGCCGTCGCGGCCGACGATCTCGCTCGCCTTCAGCCCGCCGAGCCGCGCATGCAGGCGGCCGCGCGTCGCGAACGCGAAGATCACCAGCACTTCGTCGTCGTTGGGCGCGTCGGGAAACAGGCAAGTCACCGTGTCGTAGTGCGAGCGCACGTAGAGCGCATCCTTGTGCGCGAGCGGCACGTCGATCACCGTGTTGATCGGGCCGCGCTTGCCGCTCGACGGCACCCACGATTTGCCGCCGCCCAATGCCGCACGGATCGGCTCCGCGAAGATCGACGTGAGGAACGCGTTGCCGTGTTCGTATTCGCCGGCCGAGCCGACCAGGCACGCCTTGCCGTAGCTCTCGATCGCGCGGCCCGCCGCGAGCGACTCGATGCGTCGCGCGAATTCCTGCCCGAGCGCCGGCGACGGGCGTACGAGATCGTCAAGATTTTCGCTGTACCGCCCCGCATACGGGTTGTGCACGGCCGCGGCGATCACGATCTTGCGCAGCGGCTCGCCGTCCGCGAGCTGGCCGGTCTCGTTCGCGAGCGAATCCTCGATCTGCGTATACCACTTGCGGATATGAAAGCCCTCGAAATTGGCGATCTTGCTCATCAGTAATCCTCTATAAAGTATCGATGGTGTCGGAATGGATGGCGGGCACGTCAGTCGAACAGCGGCTCGAGCTGAAAGGGATCGCTGGGCGCGTTGTACCGGTGCAGCACGCGCTTGCCTTCCTCGTCGTCCGTGACGGTTTCGCAAAAGAATTCGAGCCGGTTGCCGTCCGGGTCCGAAAAATACACGCCGATTCCGACCTTGTGATCGGTGATCTTCACGATCGGCACGTCGCGACGGATCAGCATCCCGTACAGCCGGCGCAGCTCGGTCAGGCCGCCCGCGATTTCGAGGCCGTAGTGCTGCAGGCCGATCGTGCCGAGTTCCGCATCGGACGCCGCGCGAATCAGCGCGATGTCATGGTGTTTCTGGCCGAACGACATGAACACCCACTGCTCGCCGCGAGCGGTTTCCGTCATGCCGAGCACGTCGGCATACCAGATGCTCGAGCGCACCGGATCGCGCACGAACAGCGACAGGTGCGTGCGCTGCACACGCGGTACCGGCAGCGGCAGCCCGCTTTCGTTCGCGTGCGCCGCCCGTTGCAGGAGGTCAGGCTGGGTCATCGCTCGCTCCGCTCAATGCGTCGACTGCGCGTGGGCGACGAGCGGCGCTTCGAACGGCGTCCACGCCACGGCCGTGATCTCGCTGAATTCGCGCCATTCCTTGGTCCAGCTCCGGCCGCCGTCGTGCGAACGGAACAGGTGCCCGTACTTGGTCCCCGCATAGACGAGCCCGGGCCGCGCCGCATGGACGCCGAATGCCCAGAACGTCGAATTCGGCGGCGTGTGCAGATCCGTCTCGTGCCATGCACGGCCGCGATCGGGCGAGCGGTAGATACGGCTGCGCGTGCCCGGCGTGCCGTCGCCGATCGCCATCAGCAGGTCGCCGCCGGGTGCCGCCAGCGGGACGACCGTGCGCGTGTAGTACAGCCCGTCGAAGCGGTCGCGCGACAGCTTGCCGTCCCAGGTCAGGCCGTCGTCGTCGCTCACGTGCACCGCGTTCACCGTCAGCAACACCGTCGTCTTCGGCTGGTGCGGCCCGGCAGGCAGCACGGCGATCGCATGAATGTCGCTGTTGCGGATCGCCGTGCCGGGGCCGTCCACGCGCGTCCAGGTCGCACCGGCGTCGCGGCTGCGCCATGCGCCGCCTTCCTCCACGCCGTACCACACGTTGCGGCTGTCTTCCGGGTCCACGCAGATCGTCAGCAGCCGCGGACGATTGACGCCTGAACAGAACTCCGGAAACTCGGGAGCCGTTCGCGCCCAGGTCAGCCCCGCGTCGCTCGACTTGTAAAGCGCGGCACGCGACGGCGCGCCGGTGCCCGCATACAGCACGGCCGGATTCGCCGGATCGATCGCGATGGACCAGACTGCCTGCCCGTTCAGCAGGTTCTCGGGGCGAAACCAGTGCGCGCCGCCATCCTCGCTGATGCACAGCCCCGAATCGGCGCCGGCATACACGCGCGACGGCGTAGCGGGATCCACCGCGAGCGCGCGCACGATGCCGTCGAACTCGATGGGCTCGTCCAGCCCGAGGCGATGCCAGGTCTTGCCGTCGTCGTTCGAGCGCAGGATGCCTTGTCCCGCGGTGGCGACCAGTACGGTTGCGGTCATGCGATGCTCCTTGTGTCAGAGAAAAATGCCGCGCGTGAGCCCACCGTCGCAGCCGATCGACTCGCCGGTGATCGAGCCGGACTTCGGTGACGCGAGAAACGCCACGATCCATCCCATTTCTTCCGGCTGCAGCACGCGCCGGATCGGCGTGACCTTCACGTAGTTGGCCTCGACCTCCGCGGCCGTCAGCCCCTGCTTCTGCGCTTCCTTCTCGTAGAGCTCGTGAATGTGCGGCGTCTCGACGACGCCCGGGTGAATCGTGTTGACCGTGATGCCGAACGGGCCGAGCTGGTCGGACAGCGTCTTGGTCAGGTGCACGATCGCGACGTTGCGCATGCCGGACAACTGCTTGCTGCCGCGGCCGGTGAGCCCGCCGATATTGACGATCCGGCCGAAACCATGGCGCCGCATGTAGGGCGCGGCCGCCTTCGCGCAACGCAGGTAGCCGACGACCTTGATGTCGATGTCCTGGAGCAGCCCCTGCGGATCCGCGTGCTCCAGCTCCGCGCGCACGAGGCCGCCCGGATGCGCAGCGCCGTTCAGCAGGATGTCGAGCCGGCCGAAACGTTCGACGCTCGCCGCCATCGCTGCTTCGATGGACGCCATGTCGGTCGTGTCGAGCGTGACGGGCAGGATCGCGCCGGCCGCGTCGCCCAGCGGCGCGAGCGTCGCGCGAATCTCGGCGGCGGCGGCCTCGAGGTGTTCGAGGCGTCGCGCGGCAATGGCGACGTTGACGCCTTCGCGGGCCAGTTCGAGCGCGACCGCCTTGCCGATGCCCATGCTGCCGCCGGTGATGAATGCGGCTTTTCCGTGGAGTTGCAGGTCCATAACGATGAAAGATCAGAGTCGGGATTGAAGAAGTCAGCGGGTAGCGCGATCAGGGCAGGCACATTTCGATGAGCCGCGGCCCGTCGGAGTGCGCGAGCGCGACGTCGAGCGCCTGGGACAGCGCCTGCACGGTATTCGCGCGCTCGGCCGGTACGCCGTAGCCGCGCGACAGCGCGAGCCAGTCGATCGGCGGATCGTCGAGCAGGGTCAGGCGGCTCGCGTGCGGCGTGTCGGCCGGCAGGCCGCCGCGTGCGAGCTCGGTCTGCAGGATGCCGTAGCGCCGGTTCGAGGCGATCAGCATGACGATCGGCAGACGCTCGCGCGCCATCGTCCACAATGACTGGATCGTGTACTGCGCGCTGCCGTCGGACTGCAGCGCGAACACGCGGCGCTCAGGGCACGCGACGGCGGCGCCGAGCGCCACCGGCAAGCCCTGGCCGATCGCGCCGCCCGTGTTCGTGAGGATCGTGTGACGGCGCGCGCGCGCCGACGCGGTCACGAACGGATAACCGCACGTGCCGCCCTCGATCGACACGATCGCGTCGTCGGGCAGCGCATTCGCCAGCACGCGGCCGACGGTCTGCGGCGTCAGCGGCCCGTCCTCCACGCGCCAGCGTTCGATAGGCACCCCATCGTCGTTCGTTGCCGCGCCGACGCGATCGGCCAGCGCCTCCAGCGCGTCGTCCGCCGCATCGCCTGGTGTTGCCAGCGTCACGATGTCCTCGGGCCGCGCGAGTTCGCCCGGAATGCCCTCGTAGCCGAAGTAAGTGACGGGCGCGAGCGCGCCGGCGAGCACCACGCGCCGACCGGCCAGCGCGGCGAGCGCCGGTTCGGGGAAATAAGGCAGGCGGTCGATGTCCGGCAGACCGCCGCCGCGCTCCGCCCGCGCAGGAAAAGTCTCGCTGAAGCAGGTCGCACCGGTGGCCGCCGCGATGCGCGCCGCCGCACGCTGCCCACGCACCGACAGCGCGCGGGCGCCCATCAGCAGGACAGCGCGATGACCGCTGAGCAGCAGGTCGGCCACCTGTTCGACCCGAGCGGCATCGAACGTCACCGCAGCCGGGCGCACGATGGCGGGCCACGCCGCACTGCGCACCCGGGCCGATTGGAGATCGACTGGAAGCACGAGCGTCGCGACGCCACGCCGCGTGCCCATCGCGGCGGAAATCGCGTCGGCCGTATCCGTCGCGAGATCGGCGTCGCGCGCCACGCTGCGATACCACACCGACACCGGACGGGCGAGCGATTCGATGTCCGACGTCAGCGGTGCGTCGTACTTCAGATGCTCGCGCGTGTGATCGCCGACGATGTTCAGGATCGGCGTGCGGGCGCGGCGCGCATTGTGCAGGTTCGCAATGCCGTTCGCGTGGCCGGGGCCGAGATGCAGTAGCGTCATCGCGGGCTTGCCGGTCATGCGGCCATAGCCGTCCGCGGCGCCCGTGCACACGCCCTCGAACAGCCCAAGGATCGAGCGCAAGCCCGCCACGGTGTCGAGCGCACCGACGAACGGCATCTCGGTCGTGCCTGGATTGGCAAAACAGACGTCGACACCGGCGTCGCGCGCCGTGGTGAGCACGACGCTCGCCCCGCTTCTTGCTTCGGTATCGCTGCCCAACTGTGGGATGTTCATGCGGCTGCTCGACGGGTTTGGCTAAGGTGTTTTTACTGTAATCCCTAATTACGGGATTTGTCAAACACAACCGCACCCTTCCTCGTCAGAAGAAGAACGGGAAATTCCCGAAAATTTCCGGATTTCGTGGGGATACGCCCTACTGAAAAGACAACGCAGTATTTTGCATTTACCACAATTCGGGATTTGACCAAAAATGGAGGGGGATATGCAGCAAGTCGGCGCCCGTGCCGCGCACCGCGACAAACCTGCTCGAGAGCGCCGACGGTCATGGCCAGTACGCGCTGGACTCGCTCGGGTTCGGCACGAATTCGAAAGCGCTCGGGGGCTGTCCAGGGATCGCTTTTGTCAGCCGGTCAAGAATCGCCTGAAGGGCGTGACGACGAGCCGGCTGCAGGCGGCGCTGAGCCCGCGACTCTGGATCGTGTACCGCGTGAACCGCGGCGCACTCGATTCAGACAATGGACCCGGCTGCGAAGCCGGTGTGAAATGGACCGGCACGCGGTAGATCGCGACCGTGGCGACAGATGCCACCGACCGTCGTGCCGACCAGCCGGTTGGTGCGCAGGCCGGCCGCATAACGGGAGTTCATCCGCTCCTGCAACTGCCGCGACGACCAGCGCTCCAGGCGACAGAGTTCGATGTAGAAGTCGCGCTTGAGCGGGTCGTCGACGTACATCAACATCCTCAGATGGGTCCAGCTCAATTCTCTCCGCAGGGCGGAGAGAATTCAGCCACCGGCCCGCCGAGGCCCTCGCCTGTCACCGCGCCAAATGTGCGCGCGCAATTGAGCTTCGGCACCGCCAGAGACAAAGCCGCCCCTCCAGTCGCCCCGCCCAGATCGAAGAACCTCCAGGCCCGCGTGCGACGCAATGCCCAATGAACCCGCCCACCGACACGTCGTCGTCCGCGCCAGAATTACAGGGGCGCCGAGACGGTGGCGGCAGCGTTTTTCGATCGCCACGGCGGGGGCGCTCAATGCCCTTCGGACACGATGCCTCGCACGCGGAGGCTCCGCCTAAGTCCCGAAATGAAGGAGAACCTGGCCCTTACTATGTTCCCCTTCATTCCGCCGGATCCTGCCTCGAAATGGACCACTTCGGCGGAGCGCATCGCGCCCGTCTTTCACTGCACAACCGCGCACGTCCTAGCTCGCCCCCTGAAGTTTCTACGAAAAAAACTGTCAAACTTCCGCGTCCACACGCGCACCACACGTCGGTCGCGCTGGCTTGCAAACTCAGCCGTCTATCAACGCGCATCACACGCTCGGCGTGATGCATGACCGCAGTCAAACAACGCTCGTGTCCCTGTCCGATTCGACCGGCAAGCCAAACTCCGGATTCGCCGCACCTCTCGACGAACACTAAAAAGACACTAAAAATCGCGGCGCGAACAGACGCCCGGTAAACATTGGCTGCTCCCCCGCTCGAAGGCCCTTGCCAGCCGGGGCTTCGACAGATTCCAGCCCCCCCCCAACCCAACACCCCAGACTTCACGATTCATTTAACTTTGAATCGTGCCCGCGCCGTGAGCCAATATCTGCAAGGCTTCCCGCTCCGGCCCCTCAAATTTGATTCCACGCGTCCCGGCGCGAACACTAAAAAGACACTAAAAAGCGGACGCGAGATACTGCGTGCCGTCTCGATGTCGAGCACGCGACCATACTCCAGACACGATTGTCGAGATCAAACTCCTCAACCCGCGCAAACCGCACCTCGTTCGTGCGAGTCGCCGTGAGGATAAGCAGGTGCAGCACCCGTGCCGCGCGTCGGGGACGAAGCTCCAGCTCCCGGATAAACGTCGGAAGGTCTTCCCAAGGCAACGCCGGATGATGCTTTACCTGCGAGCGTTTCTTTGACCGTGGTAACACCAGTTGGAGACGGTCTACGTAACGAGCAGGGTTACCACCGGCGCGGTGGCCCATCACGGTCCCCGCGTCCAGGATCGCCTTAATGCGCCCCCGCACACGGCGCGCCGTCTCTGCCTTTTTGGTCCAGATTGGCTGAAGGCAGCCAACGCCAACCATCGCTCGCACAGATCCGCCGGGTAAGACTCCCTCAATCGCAGATAGGCTCCTACCCACTATCCTACCCATATTGGCCGTAGCGCCAATCCAAGATCGGCCGCAACGCCCTGATGGCAAAGGGACGCCGAGCAGATTCCCGCCCAAATGCCCCAAAAGTTGCCTTGGCGGGCTCGGTTGCGTTCGGGATGCTCCCTACAGGCACGCCCCCGATGCTGGCATGCAGGGACACATGGTCCGCCGAGAGTGTTAATTATGTCAAATAGAATCGATATTCGCCCCCATACCTGGAGAGGTGTCGGGCGATACTGCGCGCCATACCCACGCTTGCCGGATATGCACTATGATGCTGGCCGCGCAGGCGTACCTGCCGCTACTGCGCTGATCATACGATTGAAGTTCTGGAGTGAGCATGCAAGACATCATCGATGGTTTTCTGCGTTTTCAGCGCGATATCTACCCGCAACGTGAGGCGCTTTTCAAGCAACTGGCGACGTCACAAAACCCCAAGGCGCTGTTCGTCACGTGCTCCGACAGCCGAGTCGTACCTGAGCTGCTCACGCAGCGCGAGCCGGGCGAACTGTTCGTGATCCGCAATGCGGGCAATATCGTGCCGTCCTACGGCCCGGAACCCGGCGGGGTGTCGGCCACCGTGGAATACGCGGTCGCCGTTCTCGGCGTTCGGGATATCGTGATCTGTGGCCACTCCGATTGCGGTGCGATGGGCGCGATTTCGCGCTGCACGTGCCTCGACCACCTGCCGGCCGTCGCGAACTGGCTGCGTCATGCCGATTCCGCGAAAGTCATCAACGCCGCGCATGAATACGACTCGCCGCGCGCGAAGCTCGACGGGCTCGTGCGCGAAAACGTGATCGCGCAGCTTGCGAACCTACGCACTCACCCTTCCGTCGCGCTTGCGCTCGAGCAAGGACGCCTGAATCTGCACGGCTGGGTCTACGACATCGAGACAGGCGGCATCGATGCGCTGGACGGCACCACCCGACATTTTGTCCCGCTGGCCGAGTCGCCCAAGGTGGTCGCGGTGAACTCGCGCAATCGCGGGCAGGTCTAGCCCCCGAAAGGTTCGCGCCCGGTATCGGGCGCGAACACAACGCCGTGCCGAACTGAGCGGGCACGCAGGTGCCCGCTTGTATCGATCAGACCCGCGCGCGTCTTGCGCCGTCGAGGCAGGCGCCGTTTCGCGTGACGTGCATCGAGCAACGTCACGCGACTTCGGTCCTCGACCAGCGTCTCCCCTTCCTCTCCTTCGCAACCGCCATCGGCACGGCGCATACGGAACGCTGCGTTGCACCTGATGAGGCCGCGCATGCCGGTTGCAGTCCGGTCGCCCTAATGCGCAGTGCGTAGCAGCATCGTCGTGTCGTAACCGAGCGTCCGGACCCGCTCAACAAGCGCCGCGGCCTGTTCAGCGGAGGGCTTTGCGTCGCGCGTCAGGATCCACAGGAACCGACCCGACGGTTCACCGACGATCGACCATGAATAATCGTCGGCGTGATCGAGCACCCAGTAATCGCCGAAAAACAAAGGCCCGAAGAACGACACTTTCAGCTTTGCGCCGCCGCTGTCGGCCACGATCCGTGCCCGCCCGTCGGCGCTTCGCGCGCGGCCGTCCGGCCCGCCTTCGCGGCAGGTATTGCGCACGCCGACAAGACCGTCTTCCCGCTTCGCATAGTCGGCCGTCACGCCGTCGCATCCGCGCTCGAAGCGGTTTTCGTACCGCGCGAACTCGTACCATCTGCCGACGTAGCGATCGAGATCGACGAATTTCGCCGGTTGCGGAACGCGTGCATTCCCGCTGGGCCCGCCGGCGAGGCCTGCACATCCCGCCAGCACCAGGGCGGCGCCCGCCACGATCACGCCCGCCGTCCACATCGGTCGGCCCACGATACTTCGCTTCATTGAATGACTCTCCAGACACGAAACCCGCTCATTGTGCACGCAACCGACGGTAGTCGACCGCATTCGCCGCACGTTGCGGCTGCCTGCATCCGCGCGAACGCGTCGCTCGTATCTGGTTGAAGAGATCAAAGCGGGCGCGCCACCGATCGTTCGATCACATGCATCCGAGAGTGCTATATTTCGCTCGACATTCACATCATGGCGGTCCGCGCCATCCACTTCGCATGAGCGACACGCCAGGCGGTGCCAGCGGCTTCGATCAGTCAGCCCCTTCGCGCGATGCCGATGCGGATGTCGCGCGCCGCGAACATCTGAACCGGGTGATGCTTCAGGCAGCATCCGGCGACCAGGCGGCTTTCGCGGAGTTGTACCGGCTGACCGCGTCGCGGGTGTTCGGAACAATCGTGCGCATGCTTCACGATCACGGGGAAGCCGAGGATCTCCTCCAGGAGGTCTACACGACCGCATGGCGACGCATCGACGCGTTCGACCTGGCGCGCGGCGGCGCGATGACGTGGCTGATCACGCTGGCGCGCAACAAGACGATCGACCGCTTGCGGCAGCATCGCGACGCGCAACTCGACGACGAACAGGCGCTGGAGCTTCCCGCCGAAGATCCGACGCCCGCCGCGCTGGCGGAGGCCTCGCAGGAGCGTCTGCGCCTCGAGCGATGCCTCGCGCAACTCGATCCGCAGCAGGGCCGCGCGGCGCGCGAGGCCTTCTTCAGCGGCGCGACCTACAGTGAGCTGGCAGCGCGACTGCGTGTGCCGCTCGGAACCATAAAGAGCTGGATCCGGCGCAGCCTGATGCAGCTGAAGGTGTGCCTGGAGCAATGAATACGCCGGCCGATCACAATCCCGAATTGCGCTGCGCGGAATACGCGCTCGGCGTGCTCGACGCAGACGCGCGCCGCGAGCTGGAGCAGGCCGCCGCGCGCGACCCGGCGTTGCAAGCCACACTCGAGCGCTGGCAGCGCCACCTCGCCCCGCTCGCGGACGACGTCACGCCCGTCGACCCGCCCGCGCGAACCTGGACGAGGATCCAGCACCAACTGGGCTTCATTCCGCCGCCGCGCCCGCGCAGCGCTGCGCCATCCGACGGATGGTGGAACAGCCTGCGACTGTGGCGCTGGGTCGGCATGGGCGCGAGCGTGGCGGCGCTCGGACTGCTCACGGTCAACGTGATCCGGGTGGGCGAAGCGCCGCCGCGCCCCGCTGCCGAAGACAGCCACTACATGGCGGCCACGCTGGCACAAGCGGATGGCGTCGCACGGTGGACCGCCACGGTCGACTTGCAGCGTGCCCGGATGGTCGTGGTGCCCGCGAACACGCCACCGATCGCCGCTGACCGCTCGACGGAGCTCTGGCTGATTCCGCCAAATGCGAAGCCGATCTCGCTCGGCGTATTCTCGTCGAACGCACCGGCGTCGATGACGCTGCCGCAAGCGATCGTCGCGCGACTCGATGCACGCGCGGTGCTCGCCGTATCGCTCGAGCCTCGCGGCGGCTCGCCGAGCGGCCAACCCACCGGGCCGGTGCTCGCCACCGGCGCGATGCACACCACTTGACGCGCGCAACGCGCGCTCAACCCGCAAACGTAAAGGGAGGCGGCGTGCCGCCCGCTGCCGTCTCTCTCGACGAGATCGCGCATCTCGTCGCATCCGTCTGCGTCCGATCGGTCGACCGCTCCGTATAGAGGGATATCGCGCCCTCGGAGCCCGTATGCACGCCGTCGTCGTTGCCCTCCTCGCCTTCGTCGGACTGATCCTGTCCTTCACGGCGGTATGGATTGCCCAATTGCATTCCCGGAACGCCGGGATGATCGATCCTGTCTGGGCCGCGACGCTCGGCGGCGTAGCCGTGTTCGTCGCCGTGCTGGCTACCGGCCCGGAATTGAATCGTGCGCTCGTCGCCGCCGGCGGCGGCATCTGGGGGCTGCGACTCGCGCGACACCTGTGGCGGCGCAATCGCGGGCAGCCGGAAGACCCGCGCTATCGACAGTTCCGCCTGCAGTGGGGCGACGCCGCGCCGCGCAACATGTTCTGGCTGTTCCAGTTGCAGGCGCTGATCTCGATGCTGCTGTCGATCGCGTTCTTCATCCCCGCATACAGCGCGGCAGCCCCGTCCCGGTCCGCGATCGCCGCGGCAGTAGCGATCTGGATCGCCGCCGTCGCCGGAGAGACTGCGTCCGACCGGCAACTCAAGCGGTTTCTCGCGGATCCCGACCACGGCGGCCAGGTCTGTCGCGCCGGCTGGTGGAGCTATTCGCGGCACCCCAACTATTTTTTCGAGTGCGTGCACTGGCTCGCCTACACGGCGCTGGCGATCGGCATGCCGTGGGGCTTGCTGACGCTGTTCCCGCCACTCCTGATGGCATGGCTGCTGCTCAAGGTATCCGGCTTGCCGCTGCTCGAAGCGCGTCTGGTGCAAAGCCGGCCGGGCTACCGCGAGTACATGCGCACGACCAGCGCCATCGTTCCGTGGCCTCCGAGGCCGGCGCCTGGCCCTTCCCCCACTCGATCCGATCACCCTGAAGACCGGAGCACGCGATCATGACCGCTACCACCTCGCAACCGTCGCCGGCCTCGGCGGCGGCACCCAACGACGCCTGGCTGATCCGCTGCTGCGAGCGCGGCTGGCTGCCGGACCGGCTGATCCGGGCCGGCATGCGCTCGCTCATCCGGCAACGCCTGCGCGACGAACACGCGTATGACGGCGAACGGCGCGCGGCGGCCTACGACACGCTGGTGCGTGAACTGGGCGCGAGCCCGATCGCAATCGAAACGCTCGCGGCGAACACGCAGCATTACGAAGTGCCCGGCAGCTTCTTCGAGGCCCATCTCGGCCCGCGGCTCAAATATTCGTGCGGCTATTACCCGCGCGGCGACGAAACGCTGTCGCAAGCAGAAGAAGCCATGCTGGCGTTGTACGCGCAGCGCGCCAGGCTGGAGGATGGCCAGCGCATTCTCGACCTCGGATGCGGCTGGGGTTCGCTGTCGCTCTGGCTCGCCGAGCGCTACCCGGCCGCGCAGATCGTCGGCCTGTCGAATTCGCACGGTCAACGCCACTTCATCGAGCGGTGCGCGGCGCAGCGCGGGCTGACGAATCTGCGCATCGTGACCGGCAACGTGGTGGAGTTCGACTTCGATCCCGAGGATGCCGGTTTCGACCGCGTGCTCTCGATCGAGATGTTCGAGCACATGAAGAACTACGGGCAACTGCTCGCCAAAATCGCGCGCTGGATGCACGACGACGGCAAGCTCTTCGTGCACATCTTCGCGCACAAGCTGCTCGCCTATCACTTCGCGGTGCACGACGACACCGACTGGATGTCGCGCTATTTCTTCACGGGCGGGACGATGCCGTCGGCCGACCTGCTGCTGCGGTTCCAGGACGACGTGCGCATCGCCCGCCAATGGTGGCTCGACGGGACTCACTACGCCCGCACGGCCAATCAGTGGCTCGCGTCGCTCGATGCGGCGCGCCCCCGGGTCATGCCGATTTTCGAGACGGTCTACGGCGCCTACGCCCGCATCTGGTTCCAGCGCTGGCGGATGTTCTACATGGCGGTCGCCGAGCTGTTCGGCTATGCCGACGGGCAGGAATGGGGCGTCGCCCACTATCTGTTCGACAAGCGCCGGGTTCTCGCATGACGGCCGCGATCGCGTACCGGGTTCTCCGCCGTGCCGCCGTCACGGTCGTGACGGCGCTCGCGATCGGGGCCGCCGGGTGCTCGGGCAGTCCGCCGAACCCGAATCCGCGCGCCGCCGTTCCGCTGTCGACCGTACCCGTCGACCTGCCGCGCTACATGGGCCGCTGGTACGTGATCGCGAACATCCCGTATTTCGCGGAACGCCGCTTCGTCGGCAGCCGGGCCGAGTGGCGCCTGCGTGACGACGGCCGGATCGACGACGCATTCGTCGGCCGCAAAGGCGGCTTCGACCAGCCCGAGAAGCACTACCGGTTCGTCGACGCCGTCAAGCCCGGCAGCGGCGGCGGCGAATGGCGCGTGCGGCTGTTCTGGCCGGTGTATGTCACGCAACTGACGCTCTACGTCGATCCCGACTACCGGTACACGATACTCGGCTACCCGGGCAAGACGCTCGGCTGGATCTTCTCGCGCGAGCCGACGATGGACGAGGCCACCTATCGCTCGCTGCTCGCCCGGCTCGATGCGATGGGTTACGACACGTCGCGCTTCAGGCGGGTGCCGCAAACACCCGACCAGATCGGCAAGCCGGGCTTCGCGTCGCCCGGCGATCGCGAATGACCACCGCACCTGCATCCGCCGCGTGCGGTGCGACGTATATGTGCACATGTGATTCCCGAACCTGCACTTGTGACTGACGGAGACCATTCGCGATGCACCCGGAACTTTCAATGTCGCTGCCCGGCCGGCGGATTGCCGTCGTCGGCGCCGGCATCGCGGGCCTGGCCAGCGCGTACTTGCTGGCCCGCCGTCACCGTGTGACGCTGTTCGAGGCCGCCGACTACCTCGGCGGTCACACGCACACGGTCGACGTCGAACTCGACGGCGCACGCCACCCCGTCGACACGGGATTCCTCGTGTTCAACGACCGGACCTATCCGAACCTGATCGCGCTGTTCGACGAACTGGGCGTGGCCGCCCATTCGACCGACATGTCGTTTTCGGTTTCGGTCGACGGCGGCCGGCTCGAATGGGCCGGCAGCAACCTGAACACGGTGTTCGCGCAACGCCGCAACCTGTTCTCGCCGACCTTTCTCGGGATGTTGCGCGACATCCTGCGCTTCAACGCGTCCGCGCAAGATCACCTCGAATCGGCGAGCCGGCAGCGTCTTTCGGTCGGGGAACTGCTCACGGCCGGCGGTTACGGCGCATCATTCCAGCATCACTACCTGCTGCCGATGGCGGCCGCGATCTGGTCGAGCGCGGCCAACGACATCCTGCGGTTTCCGGCGGCGACGTTCCTGCGCTTCTGCCTGAATCACGCGTTACTGCAGGTCAACAACCGGCCGGCCTGGCGCACCGTCGCGGGCGGCGCGCGGCAGTACGTCGAGCGCATCGCCGCGACGCTCGACGACGTGCGCGTGAATACGCCGGTCCGCGCGATACGGCGCGACGACGCGGGCGTGACGGTGGCGACCGATACAGCCGGTCACGAGCGGTTCGACGCGGTCGTGCTCGCGTGCCATGCGCCGACCAGCCTGCGGCTGCTCGCGGATGCCAGCAAGGCCGAGCGCGACGTGCTCGGCGCCGTGCGCTACCAGCACAACGTCGCGGTGCTTCATACCGATACCGCGTTGCTGCCGCGCCGGCGGCGCGTGTGGTCGGCGTGGAACTACCTGGGCGGCCGGCCGAGGCGCACGGGCGGCGAATCGCCGGTGTGCGTGAGCTACCTGCTCAACCAGTTGCAGCCGCTGCCGTTCCGCTCGCCGGTCGTCGTCACGTTGAATCCGGTCGACGAGCCCGCGCCCGACACCCAGCTCGGCCGCTACGATTACGAGCATCCGCTGCTCGATCTCACGGCCGTGGATGCGCAGCATCGCCTGCCGATGCTGCAAGGGCGGCGCAATACCTGGTTTGCGGGAGCGTGGACGGGCTACGGCTTTCACGAGGACGGGCTGAAGTCCGCGTTGCGCGTCGCCTGCGACTTCGGTGTCGCTCCGGCCTGGGCCAAGCCATGAGCGCACCCTTTGCCCGCGACGGCACGGCCGCCCGGCTTCTCGTCGGCAACGTGATGCATGAACGGCTGCGGCCCGTGCGCCATGCGTTCACGTATCCGGTCTTCCAAGTCTGCTGCGACGTCGAACGGCTGGGAGAAATCGATGGCAGCTGGTTCGGTATCGATCGCTGGCGCCCGCTCGGACTCGCGTTGCGTGACTACGGCCCGCGCGACGGCCGCGCGCTCGGCCCGTGGATGCGCGATGTCCTCGCACACGCCGGCATTCCAGCCGACGGCCCGATCTGGCTGCAGACGATTCCGCGCATCTTCGGCTACGCGTTCAACCCGGTGAGCTTCTGGTACTGCTACGACCGCGCGGGCCGGCTTCGCGCGCTGTACGCCGATGTGCGCAACACGTTCGGTGCGCACCACGGCTACCTGATGAGTGCGATGCGCCACGCGCCGATCGGAGCTGACACCGTGCTCGTCTGCCGCAAGACGTTTCATGTCTCGCCGTTTTGCGACGTCGTCGGAGATTACGCGTTTCGCGTGCGTCAGCGCGGCGATCATCTGAACATGGCGATCGACTATCGCGACGACGACGGTCTGCTGCTGCGCACGGCAATCGGTATGCGGTCCGCGCCGCTGACGGCGGCACGCGCGTGGCGCGCGCTGGCCCGGCAGCCGCTTAACGCGATCAACGTCGTCATTCGCATTCATTGGCAAGCGCTGCGGCTGTGGCTCGCGCGCGTGCCGTTCTATGGCAAGACGCCCCCCGGCCGTTCTGCCGCTGCCGATTCGCCATTGTCCCGTTCGCCGGGCGCGTCGCCACGCGGCCGCTCGGCGATGTCCGATCACGAGGCTCGTCCATGACCTTGCTGCGCCTGCTGTCTCCCGCATCGCAACCGGTGATGCCGCTCTCGGCCCGGTTGTTCATCGCGCTTCTACGACAAATCCGCGACGGCCACCTGACGCTTGTAACGCCCGAAGGCGCGCAACAGGTGTTCGGCGATCCGCACTGCCAGCCGGCCGCGACGCTGCAGGTCCGCGACTGGCGGGCGTGCCGTGCGATCCTGCGCGCGGGCGACATCGGATTCGCGGAAGCGTATCGCGCCGGCTGGATCGACACGCCCGAACTCGTCGCGCTGCTGCGCCTCGCGATCCGCAATCAGCCGGTGATCGCGAAGACGGTGACCGGCGGCCGCCTGGCACGCGTCTGGTACGCGCTGCGTCACCGGCTGAGGATGAATACGCGGGCCGGCAGCCGCCGCAACATCCACGCGCACTACGATCTCGGCAACGACTTTTACGGGTTGTGGCTCGACGACACGTGGACGTATTCGAGCGCATGCTTCGACGGCGACACGCAGCGTTCGCTCGCCGACGCGCAAACGGCGAAGTATCAGCGCATCGTCGATTCGCTCGGCCTGCGCGCGGGCAAGCGCGTGCTCGAGATCGGGTGCGGCTGGGGCGGCTTCGCCGTGCATGCCGCACGGCAAGGCATACGCGTGCATGGCGTCACCATCTCGCAGGCGCAATACACACTGGCCCGCGAGCGCATTGCGCGCGCCGGGCTGTCCGATCGGGTCACGCTCGAATTGCGCGACTATCGCGACGTCGACGGCCAATACGATGCGATCGTGTCGATCGAGATGTTCGAGGCCGTGGGCGAAACGTTCTGGCCGGTGTATTTCGACACGCTCAGGCAGCGCCTGAAGCCCGGTGCTCGCGCGCTGATTCAATCGATCACGATCGTCGAGTCGCAATTCGAGGCCTACCGCGCGTCGAGCGACTTCATCCGCGAGTTCATCTTTCCCGGCGGGATGCTGCCGAGCCCGGAGCGCTTCGTCGATGCCGCGCGGCGGGCTGGCCTGGCTGCTGAGCCGGTGCTTGCGTTCGGCGACGACTACGCACGCACGCTGCGCACCTGGCGGGCCACGTTCGAGGCACGTATCGACTCGGTGCGCGCGCAACGGTTCGACGAGACGTTCATTCGCACCTGGCGCCTCTATCTCGCCTATTGCGAAGCGGGATTTGCCGAGCGGCGAACCGACGTGATGCATTTCATTGTGTCGTCGGGCGGCTGACATGCGGCGCCGGCTTGCGATGCTCGCCGCAGTCGCGGCCGCGGCGCTGGCTGCCCCCTTGTTCGCCGGCGCGAGCTGTGTCGACGACATCGCATCGGCGCGACTGATCGGATCCGGCCGGTTCTGCATACTGGGCATCTGCCTGTACGACGCCCAGCTGTGGGCGCCCCGGCCCCCCGGCGCGTTCGACACGCCGTTTGCGTTGTCGCTGGCCTACCGTCACGACGTGAAAGGCGAGCGGCTCGTCTCGACGGGCATGGACGAAATCGAGAGACTCGCACCCGCGCCGTTGCCGCCGACGACGCTCGATGCTTGGCGCCGCGATATCGAACGGGCTTTCACCGACGTATCGCGCGGCGACGTGCTGTGCGGCGTGTATGTGCCCGAGCGCGGTGCACGCTTCTACACCAACGGCCGCCTCACGGCCGACGTGACCGACCCGGCGTTCGCGCGCGCATTCTTCTCGATCTGGCTCGACCCACGCACGCGGGCAAAGTCGTTGCGCCGTCAGTTGCTGGGCGACGATGCGCGCTGATTCGACGGTGAGCGGCGATGGTCCGATGTATCGACGTATCGACGCCGGCAGCGCTGCTCGACCGGACAGTTCGCCAGGATCCTTCTCGACGCGTGATTCGCCATGGTCAACAAGATGCACTTGCCTGAGAAGACATGCGAGACCTGCGGCTTGCCTTTCAGCTGGAGAAAGAAATGGAAAGCCGCGTGGGACGAAGTCCGATATTGCTCCGAGCGTTGCCGTTGGAATCGGCGGCCGCGTTCCAGCATGAAAACAAACGCTGCACGTCGGTGACTTCGCGTTGATGAGCCGGTCGCGAGCAGCGCGCGGGCCTGGATAGCGCTTCGCCTGAGCCGAGACGGAATGCTCGCCCCTGTTTCGGGCAACCGGGATCGATCGGCACCGGTGCGCGCAGGCGCGCTCGCGAGAGTGCCCCCCTTCCTCGCGGCCGTCTGGATTGCTGCATGCCCGGTTGCCTTCAGACTATTCACTCCGGCCTGTCCCCGTTGCCCGACGCTTGCGTGAACGCCCGGTCATGTTCGTTGGCGCGAGCGGCCGCAGGCCGGATCCCGTAGTATCGACTCACAAATGTGAGACACGATCGATTCTTGCATCGAAATCGCTTGCCTTCCTGCGTACTTCCTGGTCCATCTTGACCAATCTTGGTCAGCATCCCATTGACCCCGAAAGTCGTTTCGTATGCACTACAGACACGCAATACGCTTATAAAAATGAGCGTTCACGTGGTGAAAACGCAATTTCCCGATGCTGACGTAGGACCTAACGCACAAACTTTCGGTACAAATTATTTAATGAATCACTTTTCCGCTTCACTTTCCGGAAAATTTGCATACAATCCAGCTGTGACGCATGAATCGACCGAGGGAGGCCCCGTGCCAACACGCAATCACGACATCAAGCCGCGCCGGCTTCCGGCGTGTCCGGCTGCAATGGTGGTGCGCGTGTCCGTCGCCCCGGCACGCAGACCGTCACACTACGCCGGTGCGGCGCCCGACCGGCCGATTGCAGCGCGCTTGCGAGTCGCTGCGCTGCAGCGCGGCCAACGCTGCCGGCACCGCTCGCCACAGGTGACCGACCGGTGCGCAAGCGCCAGCCCGAATGGCGCACTGCCCGAACGGCAATCGAACCCCGTCGCGGCTCGTGCATGTCCGACGCTGCTCGTCACCGGCGGCCTGACCGCCTCCGACGAAACGATCGAGCAAGCCGGCCTGCACGTCAGCGAGCGCGTCGAATCGGTGTCGCGGGCGCTACGACAGCCGGGCCAGGCCGTCGACGCGCTGATCGCGGAGGTTTCGTCGTTGCAGATGACTCTGGCAATTCAATTCGTGTCTCTGGCCCAGGCGCGCCGTGTCCGCGCGGCCGCGATCATCTATGAGTACGGCAGCGTGCAGGCCCTCGCGTTGATCCGCCTTGCAGGGTTCCACCTGTTTCACTCGGTCGGCGGCCGCATCGACCACACATTCGTCCTGAACACGTTGCAACAATCCGCCGCCGTCATGCTCGCAGCCACGCCGACAGCGAACGACCCCGTGGTGCGGTTCCGCCGGGACGTTGGCGGCTGGGCCCCGGCAACGCCAGTGGGTCAGTCGTGCGGGATCCGGGCCGGATGTCCGGTGACGTTGCCGGACCGCCATGCACGCCCGCGCACGCGCCGGTGAGCGTCATCCGGTCGGCGCGTCGCCGAAATAGCGGCGGCGTTCGCCCGATTTTTACGCAACGAATACAGGCAAACCATCGCATCGCCTCAGTCGCGATCCATCGCATCCCCCTAACCTCGAGAAACGAACCGAAATGGGCAATCTGATCGACGCTCCTGAGCACACCTTGACTGCGATCGACGAGGGCATTCCTCTGTCGCACATCATCCGTCGTCGGCTCGAGAACGCGGGCGTGCGCTTCCATGCAAACGACAACATCGCCGCGCACCTGCGCGACGGCGAACTGGAGGCGTTGCAGAACGAAGTTGCGCAAGGAATGGAAGCGGTGCTTCGCTCGCTCGTGATCGACGTCGACAACGACCACAACACCCGGGAAACCTCGCGGCGCGTCGCGAAGATGTTCATCCGCGAGGTGTTCGCGGGCCGCTACGACGCGGCGCCGTCGGTCACCGAATTTCCGAACGTCGAGCGGCTGGACGAGCTGCTGATCGTCGGGCCGCTGCGCGTGCGCAGCGCCTGCTCGCATCATCTCTGCCCGATCATGGGCCGCATCTGGATCGGCGTGCTGCCGAGCGCCGCGTCGAATCTGATCGGCCTGTCGAAGTACGGAAGGCTCGTGAACTGGGTCATGACGCGCCCGCAGATCCAGGAAGAAGCGGTCAAGCAGATCGCCGATCTCCTCGAATCGCGCATCTCGCCCGACGGGCTTGCCGTCGTACTCGAGGCCGAGCACTTCTGCATGCATTGGCGCGGCACCAAGGACGACCAGGCAAGAATGACCAACAGCGTGATGCGCGGGAAATTTCTCGCGGACGCATCGCTTCGCCGAGAGTTTCTCGCCTTGTTGTCCGGAAAGAATGCGTAATGCGCGCGACAGGCATTCGCGACGAATGCGACGGCACCGTGCCCGGCCATGAGCCGCGCCTGCTCGTCACCGCGGGCGCGCAACAGCAGGAAGCGCAAAGCCATACGGAGTTCCCGATGAACTGCTCGCACGATTCGCTCCGCCCGTCGTCCGGCCAGGGTCGATCGACGAAGCCGCATTCAGGCAGGCAGCAACGCCGGGACGCGTCCCGCGCGAGGTCGCGCCCGGGCGGCAGAACCGAATTCACCGCCGATGCGGTCGTTCAGCCCGACGAAGCACCTGACGCGCATGCGGAACTCGACCAATTGCTGTCTCGCGTCGCCGCCGGCGACGAGCACGCGTTCGCGCAGCTGTATCGATTGACGGCGGCGCGGCTGTACGGCGTGATCGTCCGGATGATCCGCGACGGCCACGAAGCGGAAGACCTGCTTCAGGACGTGTTCACGACGGCGTGGCGTCGCGCCGATTCATTCGACGCCGGACGCGGCACGGCAATGACATGGCTGATGACGCTCGCACGCAATCGGACCATCGACCGGATCAGGCAACACCGCGAGCTTCCGCTCGACGACGAACTGGCGCTGTCGATCCCCGACGAAAACCCGGCACCCGACCTCGGCGCTCAGGCGAGCCAGGAGCGCCTGCGTCTGGAGCGCGGGCTCGCGCATCTGGGCGAACGGCAGGCGTATGTGCTGCGGGAAGCGTTTCATGGCGGCGCGTCGTATGCGGAGCTGGCCGAACGCATGCAGGTGCCGCTCGGCACGATGAAGAGCTGGATTCGCCGCAGCCTGATGCGACTCAGGATGTATCTCGAGCAATGAGCACGCGAATCGCTTCGCGGTTCGAGCAGAGATCATTGGCGATCCGAAGCGAAGGGTGCATCCACACCGCACATGCATGCTTCGCACGCTCCGTTTTCGACGGCGGCGGCAGATGACGGAACGGCCTACAGCGATTCGATATTCCGCACCACGCTGTCCGCCTGCATGCGAATCGCTTCGAGCGCCTCGTCATCAAAGCGCGCGAGCTGCCGATAGACCATTCCAATCCGATTGTTGTGCTGCAGCGCGCCGCGGTGCCGGTCGAAAAAGTCCCAGTACAGCGCGTTGAACGGGCATGCGCGCGCGCCGGTTCGAGCATTGCGGTCGTACGCGCAGCCCTTGCAGTAATTGCTCATCCGATGGATGTACGCGGCGCTGGAAACGTAGGGCTTGGTCGCCATTGCCCCGCCGTCGGCGTATTGACTCATGCCGAGCGTGTTCGGCATCTCGACCCATTCGAACGCATCGATATAGACACCGAGGTACCACTCATGCACGTCGTGCGGATCCAGCCCGGCCAGCAGCGCAAAGTTGCCGATCACCATCAGCCGCAGGATGTGATGCGCATGCGCGTCTTCGAGCGACTGCCGCAGCGCATGCGACATGCAGGCCATTCGCGTGCGGCCATCCCAGAACCAATGCGGCAACGGGCGGCGATGACCGAACGCATTGCTGTTTTCATAGCCCGGCATGCGTGCCCAGTACACGCCTCGCACGAACTCGCGCCAGCCCAGTATCTGCCGGATGAATCCTTCGACCGCGGCAAGCGGCGCCGCGCCGCTGTGATACGCGTGCTCGGCCCGCGCGACGACCTCGCGCGGATTCAACATTTTCACATTGAGCGCGAACGACAGCATCGAGTGGAACAGGCGCCGCGCGCTCCCGTGCATCGCGTCCTGGAACTGCCCGAAAAACGGCAGTGCGTGCCGGATGAAGGCGTCGAGGCACGCGAGCGCTTCGGCTCGATCGACGGGCCAGCGAAAGTCGCCGGCCGACGGCTCCCCGAAGCTGCGCACGCCCGCCGCAACGATCTGTTGCCACAGCACGCGATGATCGTGATGCGGACGCCAGTCGGCCGGTTCCGCGGGCGAGCCGGACCATGCCTGGCGGTTTTCGGCATCGTAGTTCCACTGCCCGCCCGCCGGCCGCCCTTCCCCGTCGAGCAATACGCGGTGCCGCACGCGCATGCTCTGGTAGAAGCGATCCATGATCCATGATCGGCCCGTTCCGAGCACATGCCCGACCTCGTCTCGCGTCGTATGGAAATGACCGGTATCGACCGCGCGAACCGGCACGCTCGCCGATGCCGCATAGGCGTTCAGCTGCTGGTCGACACGCCATTCGTCCGGCAGCAGATACTCGATGCACGCTGCGCCGTGAAGCTCGGCGACGCTGTCCAGGTTGGCGGGAATGGCCTGACGATTGAGCGGGTCGTCGATCTCGATGTAGTGCACGCGATGGCCCGCATCGCGCAACAGCGTCGCGAAGCGACGCATCGCCGCAAAGATCGCAATCAGCTTCTGGGCATGATGGAGCGTGTAGTCGGTTTCCTGCCGAACTTCCATCAGCACGTAGATCGTTTCGGCCCGGACATCGGAAAACCAATGATGATTCGGGTCCAGCTGATCCCCGAGGACAAGCCTTAAAGTCTTCATGGAACGCTTCGCGATTGACGATCGCCGCCTGGGTTGTCGAGACACCTGCGCGTCGAACGAAACACCTTGCCCCTCCGTACGCGCGGCACCGCGCACGCCTGACCAACCTCGCGACACCGAGCGGTACCGCTTCGAAGCATTCTAGCCGGCTCGCGCTTCGCGAACCACCTTTTCTGACGAAAATCCGCATGTTGAATCACTTTCCTGCTTCGTATTTCACGCAAACTGCGTACAATCCTGAGACAACAGTACGTCGACTTCAGGAGAGCAACGATGCCCCCTCGCAAGGATCGCGATACGCCCCATCGCTATCGCAGCGGCGAGGCCGCGCGCCTGGCGCGCATGCCGGCAGCCACGCTGAGAATCTGGGAAAGGCGCTATGGCGTGGTTGCGCCGCCCAAAACGCCGTCCGGACAACGGATGTATTCGGACGACGACGTCCAGCGAATTCGATTGCTGAAAACGCTCGTCAATCAGGGCCACGCGATCGGCTCGATCGCCAGCCTGAGCCGCGAGGAACTCGAGGCGTTGTCGTTGACGAATACGCGTGACCCGGCGTTTCACGAGGCAAGTGTGAGCCTCGCGGTCGTCGGCGCGCTTTCGATTCCGGAATCCGCGATAGAGCGAATGGGAATCCGGATCGCCGCGCGAATCGACTCGCTCGACGACACGAGCGCGCATGCGGGTACGTCAGTCGATGCCCTCATCGCGACGACCACGTCGCTCCATGAGGATGTCGTTTCGCAGCTCGCTGCCGTGGCGCAACAGCTCAACGCGCACGCCGTGGCCGTCGTATACGGGTTCGGCACGGCAGAGGCGGTCGAGCTGGCGCGTCTGTCGGGGTTCGAGCTGTTCCGGTCGACGGAAGGCCAGACCAACCCGATATCGATCATTTCGAAACTGGCGCAAGCCGTCGTCAAGTCGCGCCAATCGAATGACGCGGATCGCGGGCTCTGGCTGCGCACGCGGCGACGCTTCGACGAGGCGACGCTCGCGTCGCTCAGCGGCCTGTCCACCACCGTCAAATGCGAGTGTCCGCGTCATCTCTCCGAATTGATCATGCAGCTCAGTGCGTTCGAGCGATACAGCGACGAATGCGTGTCGCGATCGCCGGCCGATGCGCTGCTGCACCGCCACCTTGGAGACGCAGCGAACCGGGCAGCCGAATTGCTCGAAACGGCGCTTGCCGTCATTCTTCGCGAAGAGGGATTGGGCGGGTCGACGCCGGAACTGAAGGCGCTGTAGCGCGGCACACGCCGCCGGCTGTTCCGACCTGCCCACGACGGCAGGTGGCGATGCTCTTTCGCGTGCAATGCAGGGCTTGCATCGATCACTGAGCCGAAACCGAAGAACGAGGCGCTGCGGCAGGCGACGTCGGCGGCCTGCCCGTGGTTCCACCATTGGACGCCTTCGCGACGCCATCCACGAACGCGGAGAGATCGTCGAGCACTGACGCCATCCCTCGCAACGGCGCGCCCAGAACACCGACTATCGATGCATGGCTCACGTTCCCGTAACGCATGACCACGACGGTGTCGCCCATCTCTTGCAATGCTCGCGCGAAGCGGGTCGTGTTGCCGGGCTCGACCACGGTGTCGTTCTCCGCGGTGGCCAGCCACATCGGCGGCTCCGTACCCTGAATGAACCGAATTGGCTGGCTCACGGCACGCACTTCCTGCGGGAATATCCTTTCAAGCGTGGTATCGCGCAGCGGCAGGAAATCATAAGCCCCGGCCAGGCCAATCACGCCGGCGATATCGCTCTTCCGCATCGCCTGTGCCGCCAGATAGCGGCCGTCGGTCGCAAGCAATGCGGCAATCTGCGCACCCGCGGAATGCCCCATCAGAAACAGGCGACGTGGATCGCCGCCGAACGCAACCGCGTGCTCGCGTGCCCACGCGACCGCCTGCGCCGCATCGTCGACGAAACCGGGAAAGGTAGTCGCCGGATACGTCCTGTAGTCGGGTAAGACGGCAACAAAACCCCTCGACGCGAGCGCCTCGCCCACGAACAGATAGTCCTTGCGCTCGCCGGACTGCCAGCTTCCGCCGTAAAGGAACACGACCACAGGGGCGCCCGCGCTCGCATCGGCCGGCCAGTGATGCAAGACGCGCGTGGGCAAGTAGACGTCGAGCACCTGGCGTTCGCCGGATCCGTACGGGATACCTGCGAAAAGACTGAACGTGTAGCTCGGCGTCAGCGCATTCAGGAGCCGCACCGGGCTGCACGCGGAGAGGAGACCGGCCGCGAGCAGCACCGACAGGACGACGAGTCCGGCTTTCATGTTCATGGAGATCCCCATACCTGACGATTCCGGCCGCATCCGCCGCCTGGTATGTGGTTTACGGCGCTTGCGCGCAAGCGGATGCATGCATCGCATGGCAGCCGCTCCCCCTTAACGGCATCCAGGTCTTCCGTACGCAAGTGCATCCGTCCGCAACGGAGAGTCGTATGTGGAAGGGAGTTGTGAACAACGCGGAATGCCGACCACCGCTCGCTGCCAAGCAAACGTCCGGTGGCGAGTCCGCTAGTCGACGATAGTGAGAGCCGTCTGCCATGAACGTTCTACCTGCCACTTACCCCGAGATGCAACGTCGACATGGCGGCGCGGCGAGCATGCCGTTACCGATCCCGCGCGAGCGATCATGAGAAGCGCGCCGAATCAACTGACGTCGAGCACGCGAAAGTCCGGTACCGCTCGCGTGTACGTCTATCTCGCGACGACCCAGACAGGATGGCTGGTATGCGTGATGACTGCCGCATCGCATCACGCGGCGTGGGGCGTCACCTACGCGCTGATCGCGACAGCCGGCCATCTTCTCTTCGCGCGTCGGCCAGCATCCGAGGCGCGGATTGTCATCACGGTCACGGTGTCCGGATGGTTATGGGACAGCACCGTTGCACATTCCGGCCTGCTCGTATACCCGAACGGCGTTCTTCTCAAAGGCACAGCGCCGTACTGGCTCGCGGGGCTGTGGGCGCTGTTCGCGATTCAACTCAATACCTTGCTGCACTGGCTTCGGGCGCGACCGCTCATCTCGGCGCTCGTCGGTGCATTCGCAGGCCCCGCATCCTTTCGCGCAGGTGCGGCGCTGGGGGCCGTTCATTTCACCGATCCGGCTGCAGCGCTCGCCGTTCTCGCAACCGGCTGGGCGTTCATCTTGCCGGCCGCGCTTGCGATTGCAAGCCATTGGGATGGCGTAACGCCCCCTTCTCCTCCGCCAATCGGCGCAGGCGACATGAATGACGCCCGCGCCGGATAGAGCCGGAAGCGTCGCAAGCCAGCTTTATCTCCGATCCCGTTCAAATTGCCAACGTACCTTCTCGGGCACCACACATGACAAGCTCCGAACTGCCTTATGAATCCCGCCCCGTTATCGTATGGTTTCGGGATGACCAACGACTCAGCGACAATCCCGCACTCTCTCATGCGGTCAGCACCGGCCATCCTGTTGTTTGCGTCTACGTCTACGACCCTGCCCCGACGCTCGGGCGTCCCATGGGAGGCGCGCAAAAGTGGTGGCTGCACGAGTCGTTGAAAAAACTCGACGGCTCGCTTTCCGCTCTCGGCGGCTCGCTGCTCGTGCTTCGCGGTAACGAACACGAAGCCATCAGGCACCTCGCCGTCGAAACCCGGGCGGCAATGGTTTGCTGGAATCGCCGCTACTCGAAAGCGCAAACGGAAATGGATGCATCGATCAAGAAAGACCTGATCGCGCGCGGCATCGACGTGTCGACATTCAATGGCCACCTTTTGCGGGAACCCTGGACAGTGGCCACGCGCGAAGGCTTGCCGTTCCAGGTATTCAGCGCTTACTGGAAAGCCGCTCGCCGCGACAATTTTTTCCCGCCGTGCCCGCTGTCGGCGCCCGCTCGGGTCACGTTCTTTCCCGTCTCCAAGAACATCAGCGCACACGTCCGTACGCTTCCTGAACTTGCACTGCAGCCCTCGACGCCAGACTGGGCGGAGGGTCTGCGTGCGACCTGGCGATGCGGCGAGGAAGCGGCCGGGCATCAACTCGAGGCCTTCATTGAAAACTCGTTTTCCGACTATGCCGGCGCTCGAGATTTTCCGGCCACTCGAGCGACGAGCCGGCTTTCTCCATATCTTCGCTTCGGAAATATCTCGGCCCGGCAGGTGTGGTACGCGACGTTATCAGCGGTAGACGCAATGCGAAGCAGGCGAGTTGTTCGCATTGACGATGCTAAAAATGAGTCATTGAACAAGTTCTTCAGTGAACTCGGATGGAGAGAATTCTCGTATTACCTTCTCTACCACTGCGAACCCCTTCATCAGTTCAATTTTCGGCGTCAGTTTGACGCCATGCCGTGGCGTACCGACGCCAAGGCGCTTCGCGCGTGGCAAAGGGGGAAAACCGGATACCCGCTGGTCGACGCCGGCATGCGCGAGCTTTGGCACACAGGCTGGATGCACAACCGCGTGCGCATGGTGACAGCATCATTTCTCACCAAGCATTTGCTGATCGACTGGCGCGAGGGCGAAGCATGGTTCTGGGATACGCTGGTTGACGCGGACGAGGCAAGCAATCCCGCCGGATGGCAATGGGTGTCAGGAAGCGGCGCCGACGCAGCCCCGTATTTTCGAATCTTCAATCCTGTTTTGCAGGGGGAAAAGTTCGACTCGAGCGGCGAATACACGCGGCGGTGGGTGCCCGAACTGTCTGCACTCCCCGCCGAAACACTCCACAGCCCATGGACCGCTTCCGCTGAAGCGCTGCGGGAAGCATCCATCGCGCTCGGCGCAAGTTATCCCTTCCCGATCGTGGATCACCAGGTTGCACGCGCGCGAGCCCTCAGTTCGGTAGAGATCCTGAATCCACCGAGCCAAATGAAGTGACCTTCGATCGCTAGCCGGAATCGAATCACGAATTGCCGATCGGAACGTTGGGGCTCGACCGTGCGACGGGGCGCCCCGACGACACACCGGGGGCGACGCGATGTGCAAGCGCGCACGGCCTGCTTCCGCACATCACGCCTTCCTTCCGATACAGGCTGAGGCATCAGGGCATCAGCACGGAGTCGACCACGTGAATCACGCCATTGGACTGCATGACATCGCCGATCGTGACGTGCGCGACATTGCCCTTGTCGTCGGTCACGGCCAGCCCGTTCGCGCCACGGCTGACGATCAGGGAATCGCCTTCGACCGTCTTCAGTGTCGCCTTGCCGCCACCTTGCTCGACCGCCCTGGCAAGGTCGAATGCCGTGAGTCGTCCGGATACGACGTGATACGTCAACACCTTGACGAGCATCGCCTTGTTCTCCGGCTTCAACAATGTCTGCACCGTGCCGGCCGGCAACGCGGCGAATGCGTCGTTGGTCGGTGCAAATACCGTGAAGGGCCCCTTGCTCGACAATGTGTCGACCAGCCCACCCGCCTTGACCGCTGCGACCAGGGTCGTGTGATCGTGAGAATTCACCGCGTTTTCGATGATGTTCCTCGACGGGTACATCGCAGCGCCACCCACCTCGACCGTCTGCTCCATCGACATGGATCCGGCCTCGGTGGCCGGCGCGTAGATGCACGTTGCAAATGCAAGGGCGAGCGCCGCACCACCCAGTTTTGCTTTGCCGCAAGATTTCATTTTCGTTCTCCGAAAGATTGCCGCCGTTGACTGGAAGCAATCGGAGATACGAGACCAACCGTGCAGCGGATGCACGGTTGAACACTTCATCGCGGACAGATCCTCGATCCACGGAATGGCAACGGTGTCGACAACCGTGCCCTTCTTCAATCGCCACTGCATCCGTTCGCGCTCAGCCGCCGTATCTGCAAATGTCATCCAGCCAAGGTGCTTGGCGTCCCACCTCGGGAAATGGCGTCGCGATGGCATTCAGAGGAGACAACTCATGAAGCTTTTCATCGGTATCGTCGTTGCCGCAGCGGCGCCGTTCGCGCTCAGCGCTTGCGGAGGCGGAGACGACATTGCGCCCGTGGCAGCGCAACATCCGGAGAATCTGGCCATCTGGACCGCGCTTGGCGGTGATTCGGCGGCCCCCGGCGTGGTGGCCGGCGTGGTCAATGCGGCTGTCGCAGGCCTTTTGGCGGACCCGGTCGAAGCGCCCTATTTTGCGGCTGTAACAGGTAATGCGAGCCACAGCAGTGCAGCCCATGACACGCCAGCACGGCTTGAAGCCTGTCTCACGCTGCAGTTCGAAGCGCTCCTCGGCGGTCCGTACACCTACCCTGGTCCCGTCAAGGTGGCCGGAGACATCGACGCCCAGCCGGAGATGTGCCAGGACATGACGACTGCCCATAACGACGTCGGCGTTCCGGGCTGCGTGTTCGATCAGTTCATGGTGGATCTCGTCGCGACGCTGCAAAGCAAGCTCTCGGCCGCGGACTTTGCCGCACTGACGTCGACGACAAATGGAACGTACACGCTCACCGAGAAAAACTCGGCCGGCATCCCGGTCGGCACAAAATTCCAGTTCAGTGCGGTACCCACCCTCTTCAACCTGCGTAATACCATCATCAGCGCCACACCCGGCGGCCCGGTGTATCTTCCCCCGACGGTGGCAACATCATGTACGGGCTGACGGCGGTGCGAACGACCCACGTGATCGCGTGCGTCGCTGCGGCACTCTCCGTGAGTGTTGCCGGGATCGGCTGGTTGCACACGACGCAAGGGCGACGGCTCCTCACCGAGCTTGGCGTGAAGTGTCCAGTTGATTCCGTCGATTCCCGAACGGTGCTGTCGATTCGCAACAAAGCGATTTTGCAGGAGAGAGGTGTATCAGCGGCCGCCCACCGTCCTGCGTTTGGCCTGCAGCTCGATCGCAGTACGGAAGCAGAAGTCCTGGAAAGAATGTCGCGATACAAGGCGCAGTGCCTCGAATTGTCCCGAGGCTTGCGCTACCTGCGCTGTCGAGGCGTGCCTGCAGAAACGCTCGGCTCGAATGGACCACCCGTGAGCGAAATATGGTTCAGTTTCGCGCCGGATCACACGTTGATGGCCATCAATGTGTACCGTCGCGACATGTCCGCAGATGAAACACGACGGAGCTGGCAGATCGCCGTCCGGAATCTGCACAATGTGCTCGGAGCGCCAACATCTGTGTCTGGAGATACGTCACTGGAAACGCTTATAGGCAAACCCGTGGCGGTTGCACGGGTGAGCTACGCCTATTCGGATTACGTAGCGACGGTCACCGCATCCCACCTGCCATACGGGGGACTGGCAGTCCGCGAACAGTATATGTCTACCGCGGTCAAGCAAGAAGGGTAAACATTCGGACGAGATGCTCGACCGAGGTCCGGCATCTCGCGAACCGCACCGTTGATGAAGGTCTCCAGGAGTCGGCAAAGGTATCAGTCCGCTTTCCAGCTACGACGACGTCCTAGTTCAGCATCCGCTCGTTAGGAACGTCAATAACGTCGCCTGCGTAAAACGCGGCCCGACGACAAAACGACTCAACTGCTGCGGTTGCTTATTCGGCCGACTAACCCGCGCTCGCGCGCCCAGACGATCGCCTCGCCGCGGCTGTACACGTCGAGCTTCGCGTAGATCGTCGCGACGTGATTGCGCACGGTGTTCGGCGCGAGCCCGAGACGGCCGGCGATTTCCATGTTGGTCAGGCCATGGCACAGCAGGTAGAACACGTCGCGCTCGCGCGCGGTCAGGTCCGACGGCTGGGCGCCCGCATCCGGCGCATTCGCGCGCCGCACGTTCGCCAGCTTCTCGATCAGCGTGCGGCTGAACCAGGACGCATCCTGCATCGCCGTTTCGATCGCGTAGACGAGCTCCATCTCGGTACGCTTGCGGTCGCTGATGTCGAGCAGCGCGACGAGCAGGCAGTCGCGCCCGTGAATCGCGACGGGGTCGGACGACACGACGCAATCGCGCACGTCGCCTTCACGCGTGCGGATCCGCACATCGGCGTTGCGCACGTTGCCGTCGCGCGCCAGCCGGTCTTCGATGCGCTGCCACGCGGCGCGTTCGGCCCACAGCCCGATCTCCTCCGCGAATTTGCCGAGCAGGTCGTCCTGCGGATGGCCCGTCATCGCGGCGAACGCGCCGTTCACGTCGAGCAACGGCCGTGACGATCGCGGTGGGGACCGGTGCCATCTGGAACGCCGTCGCGGAGCGTTCCTCGCTTTGCCGCAGTGCACGCTCGGCCTGCTTGCGCGGCTCGAGATCCATGAACGTGAACAGCATGCACGCTTCGTCGTTCATGTCGATCGGCTGCCCGGCGACCACCATGGCCTTCGTGCTGCCGTCCGCGAGCTTCAGCACGGCCTCCATCTGCGGAATCGTCGCGCCTTCGCGGAGCCGCTCGATCGCGAGTTCGCGCCGCTCGGCCTGTTCGAGCACGTCGACCTCGTATACCGAGCGGCCGAGCACGTCTTCATGCACGTGGCCGGTCATGTCGAGAAAGCCCTGGTTGACCTTCACGTAGCACAGGTCGTCGAGCCGGCAGATCACGGCCGGCGCCGGGTTCGCGTTGAAGATGCGCTCGAAGCGCTCCTCGGCGCTCGCCCATTCGGTTGCGTCTTGCACCACGAGCGCGAGGCAGTTCGGTTCGCCGGCGGCGTTCGTCAGCACGAGGCTGCGGATGCGGTGGACCTAGCTCACGCTTTCGTCGGAGGCCGATTCGATTTCGACCGGCACGTCGCTGAACTCCTCGCCCGCGATCACGCGATCCATCGGATTTCCCAGGGCGGTTCAGGTGCAACTGGCGGCGGTCGGGATACGACTTCAGCGCCTGTTCGTTGTCCAGTTCGTTCATCGGTTCCTTGTCTATTTCGTCCCGTCATCTTGATGGCTTGATCCACCATCTTCGATGTGGCCATGTCAGAAGACGCTCTTTTGTTCGGCAACGAAAGGTAGATACTAACCCATTGTTTTATATGAATCGTTATTTGGGGCCGCAAGGCAAGGCCTTGTCAGGCTTAAAGGCGTCCAACTGTAAAAACGCGCGGGAATCAAAGGCACCCCGGATACCGACCCATGTCTAGCCCTGTGCCAAACTACAGCGCAATGGCTGTTCGTTGGAAATGGTTGCCTCTCGGATGATTAAAATTATTGAATTGCCGAAGAATTCAGAGTTGAGGGATGACGACGTTGAGGAGCCAAGCTCTCGAATGGCCTGAAAGCTCGATCGCAGACACCGGAAAACGCTCGTGCTCGATGCGCGGGCCATACGGGAAAACGGGAAGAGGCAGCAGCATGAGCAAAAAAAAGCTAGCGCGCTGGTTTGTCGAATGGACTGATGGTTGGAACCGTGAAGTTCACGAAGCAATCGAGGCAAAGATTCGGGCGGCATATTCCAGCATGTATTCGGATCCCGAAGGTGGCAAAGTGGATCTCGAACAGATGGACAAGAGAATGAGAGAAATGCGTGACTTCTACTACGCGAGAATGACTAATACTTCGATGCTGCTCGTGGCCATCGTGGCGCTCGCGGTTTCCGTCTTGGCACTGGTCGTCTCTATCCTCCATTAACGACTAGGAAAACACCGGCTGCTCCAGAGTGAGGAAAAGAACGTGTCCTTTATCGGCCGTATCCGCGCGCCGGATGCGATGTGTCAACTTTGCTCTTACACAAAAAAATTCTCTAGATTACATTACGTCAAATTTATGAGTTCGAAAATTGCGCATATGACGGCCCTGGTTTTCCGATTTCTCCCCGCGCCACACTAAGGTTCCCCTAAGTCTGCCCAGCTAGACTGCGTGGCACGCTACTTCTGAGGAATCGCCACCATGTCGCCCGCTACCGACAAGCCTATCTCCCGCTGGCTCAACAAGGTTCCTGAGATCACGCTTGCGTTCTGGATTATCAAAATCATGTCCACCACTGTCGGTGAAACTGCCTCCGACTACCTGGCCGTCAACGCGGGCTGGGGCCAAGGTTTAACGCGCGGCTTGATGATGTCCTTGCTTGCAATAGCGCTTGTCCTGCAGATGCGCACGCGACGCTGCACGAGCTAACGTCAAGAGTGGTG
>NZ_ASSI01000039.1:0-64677 GCF_000466765.1 Burkholderia sp. AU4i
CACGATTCCCGGTGCGGTTCACTTTGTCGGAACGCGGCCGTGCGAAGCTGAAAGCGCGAACCTGCCAATGGAAAGACCATGGGGGCTCACGCAGGTTTGCCGCCTGAGTACCTTGCAGGCGGCATATTTGCTCACGAGGATGGTTTTTGAACGGAGCGCGCTATTAACGCTTGGGGCCGACCTCCGCGGTGTCGTACTGGATGATGGTGCGTTCGCGCATGCGTTGGTGGGGAACATCCTCGGCCGCTTAGCCTGTCGCGTCGTTGTGCTAAGTGCATTTGCGATGCTTGTGGCCCTGGGGGGCCATTTTTGTCGAGCGAGATTGGCAAACATAGATAACCCGTCGTTTCAAATTTCGAGCGTGATCGCATTCGCGGGCATCGCGTTGGCCAATGCACAATACTGCGTAGCAATCTTGCCGAAGATGGGGAAGTTTCCCATTCGGCCAGCAGAGCACGTTCACCTGAACCGCGACGTAATAGAGGTGATCAACCTAGCACTAGGTGAGGCAAGGAGCGCGTACAGCGCATAAGGTGTCAGTTGGGCTGTCCCGGACGTGCCTCACCCACACACGCTCACGTTTTCAGTTATCGTCCTCTGAGATTCCCACATCAATACGTGAGAGACATTGGAAGCACTGCTGTATCGAAGACCCAATGTGATTTCGTCGGGTACTTCCGGCGCTCGCCGCAATGACCTGTACCGCGCGCGAAATCTGAAGTAGGGGATTGCGAAGGAACTGTACCTCGGCACGCAGGTGGTCGGCTTTAAGCATATGGGGTTTGGGGAGCAATGGAACAGCCAACCGACTTAAGCCCTGGCGGGGGTAAGTCGGAACCCCAGAAAATGCCGCCAAGCCCAAACAAGCCGTGTCATCGGCCGCATTGACCGTCGTTCAGCCGCCATGCAGCGAGTCAATCAGTGGACAGGACACGTGACCCTGATGCGCGCAACACTCGTCCACCAGTTTTGACAGCGCCGCCTCCATCCGCGCAAGGTCCGTCAGGCGGGCGCGCACATCAATCAGCCGCAGCGCTGCAAGTTCGGACGCCTCGCTGCAATGGGTGCCGTCTTCGAGTTTCAGCAATTCGCCGATCTCATCCAGGCTGAAGCCCAGCCGCTGAGCCGACTTCACGAATTTCACCCGCGCCACGTCCGGCCCGCCATAGCGCCGGATGCTCCCGTAAGGGCGGTCTGGTTCGAGCAGCAAGCCCTTGCGCTGATAGAAGCGGATCGTCTCGACATTGACCCCGGCTGCCTTGGCAAACGCACCAATGGTCAGGTTCTCCAAATTGTTTTCCATTTCGCTTGACTCCGTACATGACTACGGAAGTAACGTTACCGTATCAAGCGAAATCTCGAAAGGAAAACCGTATGTCGGAATCGCAAAACGGGCGTGGTGCCCTGGCTGCCGGCGGGCTGGCCGCCATCCTCGCTTCGACCTGTTGCCTGGGGCCGCTGGTCTTGGTTGCTCTCGGCTTTTCAGGGGCCTGGATCGGCAACCTGACCGCGCTGGAACCCTACCGTCCGATCTTCATCGGCGCGGCGCTGGTGGCCATGTTCTTCGCCTGGCGGCGCATCTTCCGGCCAGTGGTCGCCTGCAAGCCGGGCGAGGTGTGCGCGATCCCGCAGGTTCGTACCACCTACAAGCTGATTTTCTGGATCGTGGCCGCGCTTGTGCTGGTCGCACTTGGTTTTCCCTACGTGTTGCCTTTCTTCTATTGATCAGGAGTTCACCATGAAAAAGTTGCTTGCCTCCCTTGCGCTCGTCGCGGTCACCGCTCCAGTGTGGGCCGCTACCCAAACCGTCACGCTGGCCGTGCCCGGCATGACCTGCGCCGCCTGCCCGATCACCGTCAAGAAAGCGCTCTCCAAGGTCGAGGGCGTCAGCCAGGTCGATGTGACCTTCGAGAAGCGCGAAGCGATCGTCACTTTCGACAACGCCAAGGCCAGCGTCCAGAAGCTGACCAAGGCCACCGAAGACGCGGGCTATCCGTCCAGCGTCAAGCGCTGATTCTGGGAGGATGCCATGAAGCCAATCGCACGGATCGCTGACAAGGCTGGTGCGCTCGGTGCCGTCGTCTCGGCAATGGGCTGCGCGGCCTGTTTTCCTGCAATCGCCAGCTTGGGCGCGGCCGTCGGCCTGGGCTTCCTCCAGGAGTACGAGGGACTTTTCATCTCCAAGCTGCTGCCGCTGTTCGCCGGCCTGGCATTCCTGGCGAACGCACTCGGGTGGCTGCGCCACCGGCAGTGGCACCGCAGCCTGCTCGGCATGATCGGACCGGCCCTCGTGTTCGCCGGGACCTTCTGGCTGCTCGGCAACTGGTGGACGGCCCGTGTCGTTTACACCGGCCTGGCCTTGATGGTCGGCGTCTCGATCTGGGATCTGCTATCTCCGGCCAACCGTCGTTGCGGACCGGATGGCTGCGAACTGCCCACCCAACGCCCAGCGAAACACGGCTGACTGGCTTGAGCCACAACGAATTGAGAGGAATGACTTCATGACACAGCTGAAGATCACCGGCATGACCTGCGACTCCTGCGCGGCCCATGTCAAAGCGGCGCTGGAAAACATGCCTGGCGTGCAATCGGCCGAGGTGTCCTACGCCAAGGGCAGCGCCCAGCTCGCTATCGAGGCCGGCATTTCACCCGACGCCCTGATTGCGGCCGTCGTCGGACTTGGCTACCGCGCGGCGCTAGCCGATGCGTCGGATGCGCCCCCCAAAGGCGGGCTGCTCGACCGCGTGCGCGATTGGGTCGGCGGCGGCGACAAGGCCAGCCACGACGGCGGCTTGCATATCGCCGTCATCGGCAGCGGCGGGGCCGCGATGGCGGCGGCGCTGAAGGCCGTCGAGCGCGGCGCGCGGGTCACGCTGATCGAGCGCGGCACCATCGGTGGCACCTGCGTGAACGTCGGCTGCGTGCCCTCCAAGATCATGATCCGCGCCGCCCACATCGCCCACCTGCGCCGCGACAGCCCGTTCGATTGCGGCATCCAAGCGACCCCGCCGGTGATCCTGCGCGAACGGCTGCTGACCCAGCAGCAGGCGCGCGTCGATGAGCTGCGCCATGCCAAGTACGAAAGCATCCTGGACGGCAATCCGGCCATCACGCGGCTGGCAGGTGAAGCCTGCTTCAAGGACGGCCGCAGCGTCACCGTGCGGCTGAACGAGGGCGGCGAGCGCACAGTGTCGTTCGACCGCTGCCTGATCGCCACCGGCGCGAGCGCGGCGGTGCCGCCGATCCCCGGCCTCAAGGACACGCCGTACTGGACGTCGACCGAGGCGCTGGTAAGCGACACCATCCCGCAGCGCCTGGCCGTGATCGGTTCGTCGGTGGTGGCGGTGGAGCTGGCACAAGCCTTCGCCCGGCTCGGCAGCCGGGTCACGATCCTGGCGCGCAGCACGTTGTTCTTCCGCGAAGACCCGGCCATCGGCGAAGCCGTGACGGCGGCGTTCCGCGCCGAGGGCATCGAGGTGCTGGAACATACGCAAGCAAGCCAGGTCGCGCACATGGACGGCGAGTTTGTGTTGACCACCAACCAGGGCGAACTGCGTGCCGACCGGCTGCTGGTGGCGACCGGCCGCAGCCCCAATACGGGCAGCCTCAATCTCGAAGCGGCCGGGGTGGTGGTGAACAAGCAAGGGGCCATCGAGATCGACCCCGGCATGCGCACCAGCGCCCCGGACATCTACGCCGGCGGTGACTGCACCGATCAGCCGCAGTTCGTCTACGTGGCGGCGGCGGCCGGCACGCGCGCCGCGCTCAACATGACCGGCGGCGACGCGGCGTTGGACCTGACTGCCGTGCCAGCGGTGGTGTTCACCGATCCGCACGTTGCCACCGTGGGCTTGAGCGAGCAGCAGGCGCACCACGCCGGCATCGAGACCGACAGCCGCACGCTCACCCTCGATAACGTGCCGCGCGCGCTCGCCAACTTCGACACGCGCGGCTTCATCAAGCTGGTGATCGATGAAGGCAGCCACCGTTTGATCGGCGTGCAGGCGGTGGCGCCGGAAGCGGGCGAGCTGATCCAGGCAGCGGCGCTGGCGATCCGCGCGCGCATGACGGTGCAGGAACTGGCCGACCAGTTGTTCCCGTATCTAACGATGGTCGAGGGCTTGAAGCTCGCCGCGCAGACCTTCAGCAAGGACGTGAAGCAACTGTCCTGCTGCGCCGGATAGCGGAAGCGAGGAAGGAGGCTCACCGTGAGCAGCTACACGGTATCGAAGCTGGCGCAGGACGCGGGCGTCAGCGTGAGCGTAGTGCGCGACTATGTGCTGCGCGGCTTGCTGAAGCCGGCGGGCCACACCGAAGGCGGCTACGGCCTCTACGACGCCCACGCCCTGGAGCGGCTGCGCTTGGTGCGCGCGCTGTTCGAGGCCGGCATCGGCCTGGGCGAGTTGGCGCGGTTATGCCACGCGCTGGACGCTCAGGCCGGCAATGCCGGCGACTGCCTGGCGCACCTGCGCGCGTTGGTCGCGGCACGGCGCGAGGCGCTGGCACTGCTCGACCGGCAATTGGCGGAGATGGTTGCCGGGACGCGCCGTTGCACCGAAGCGGAGTCTCATCATGGATAAATCTGACAGCGTCGAATCCCGGCCGCAAGTGCTGCGCTGGCGGGCCTACACCTGGGGCGTGCTGGCGGCGCTGACCTGCCCCTGCCATCTGCCGCTGCTGGCGGCCGTACTGGCCAGCACGACGGCCGGCGCGTTCATCGGCGACCATTGGGGCGTCGCGGCCGTGGTGCTGGCCGCGCTGTTCTTTCTATTCCTGGCGCGGGCAATCCGGGCGTTTCGGAGCAGCCCATGAACCCCGCCGAACCGGCCGCGCCGACGGTCACGGAATTGCGGCAGGCGGCTTGCGCGGCGGTCGTAGCGACCACCATTCGTGCTGCACTACCAGCCCATCGTCGAACTGCATGGCAACCATTTCTGCGGACTGGAGTGCTACCAGCGCTTCCAGGCGCGTGCCCAAGCCGATGCCGAGTCCGGGCAGCCGCCTTGTGGCGACATCTCCAGGCAAGTAACGCCCGCCGGGGCTGGTTCCCGGCAGCGTTAAAAATTGAGCCGGAAGCCGGTGGTCAGGATGTAGTCGTTCTTGAGCGCCGTGCCGTTCATGCGTTGCGAGACCGGAATCTGCACGCCGGCTTCCAGCACCCAGCTACGGGTCACGTATTGCACGGTGGGCGTCAGGAACAGCGTGGTTCGGCCCGAGTTCGCGTCGTCAATCCCGTTGACCTGATCCTTGGCGACATGGATCAGGTTGGCCTCCAGCCCGCCATAGAGGAAGCCGGGAACGCCTTCGCCCAGCGTGCCCGGCCATAGCCGGCGCTGAACCGACAGATCAAGCCGGCTCACCGCTCCTGCCCGGAAGCCATTGGCTTGGCCGTTCGATTGATAGGCAAGCTGGACATCGCCGCCCCAATCAAGCGACTGGTAGGTAGTCACCGCACCGCCTTGCCAGTCCCACGAACCGTAGCCTGATTGAAGCCGCCCGGCCCATCGCCTTGGAATGGATACGCCGCTGACCGTCTCACATTCTGCTTGACTCTGGAGTTAGCTCCAAGGTTTATCCTGAGATTGTGACGGGGTGGCGCACATCCGCGTGGCTGCAACTCATCACAAACATCAACAGGAGCCTTGAAATGACTGCCAAACGCAAAGTCGAAGTATTCAGCGCCGGCTGCCCGGCCTGCGCCGAAGTCGAATCCCTCGTAAAAAGCCTGGCCTGCCCGTCGTGCGAAGTCGATGTGCTCGACATGCATGACATTTCTGTCGCGCAACGCGCCAAGGCGCTGGGCGTGCGCTCGGTGCCGGCCGTAGCGATCAACGGCCAGCTCGCCGGCTGCTGCGCCGGGCGCGGCGTGGACGAAGCGAGCTTACGCGCTGCCGGCCTCGGCCAGCCGTGATGCTGACCATCGGCAAGCTGGCCCGCGCGGGCGACCTCAGCCCCGACGCGCTGCGCTATTACGAGCGCGAGGGGTTGATCGCTCCGGCGACCAAGACCGACAGCGGCTATCGCCTGTACGGCGACGACGCCGTGCGCCGGGTGCGCTTCATCCAGCATGCCCAGGCGTGCGGCTTCACCCTGGCCGAAATCCGCGAGTTGCTGCACTTGCGCCAGTCTGAGCGCGCCTGCTGCGACGACGTGCGTGGCCGCGCCGTCGAAAAGAAACTCCAGCTCGCCGCCAAGATTCGCGCCATGCAAGCGATGTCGTCCGCGCTCGACGTGCTGATCGCCGAGTGCGCGGGCGGGGCGTTGCCGGTCGATGACTGTCCGATCCTGGCAGCCTTGGAATCGGTCTGCGACAAAGCGGAGCGCACGCCATGAAGATCGAGTTGTTCTATACGCCCGGCTGCGCCAGGTGCGCGACGGCGACAACGGCGCTCAAGGCCGCAGCCGAAGCGGCCATGCCTGGCGTCGAATGGAGCGAGGTCAACGTGCTCGACGATCTCGACCGCGCCGTCGATCTGGGCGTGTTGACGCTGCCCGCGCTCGCCGTGGATGGCGAGTTGGTGTTCAGCGCGCTGCCGACAGCCGAGCAGTTCGTTGCCGCGCTGCGTCGCCGAGAGAGCAGGCATGGCGATGGGGCTTGAGACGCTGCGCCAGCTTGCCTCGCAAAGCGTGGGGATCGCCAGCGGCATCAGCCTGCTGGCCGGGCTGCTGTTCAGCGTGAGCCCCTTGGCGATTGCCGCGCTGCCGGTGCCGCTCGCCTATGTCACGCGCGCCCGCGCACCGTGTGAGGCCGTCCGCTATGGCTTGGCCTTTGTCGGCGGCCTGATCGCCGCGCATGCCTTGCTGGGTGCCGTGGCGGGACTCGGCGGCCACGGGGTGCAAGCACTGGTGGGGCGCTGGTGGGGGCTGCTGCTCGGCCCGTGGCTGATCGTCCTTGGCCTGCTGTGGACCGGGTGGATCAGGCTTCCGCTGCCGGCACTCGGGTTCAAGGCCAAGCGCGTCGGCAGCACCTGGGGCGCGTTCGCACTCGGTGTTCCCTTTTCGGTTGCCATCTGCCCGTCCTGCGCGCCGGCGCTGGTCGTGTTGCTGGGTGCGGCGGCGGCCAGCGGCTCGCCGCTGTTCGGCGCGGTGATGCTGACCGCTTTCGCCGTCGGCCGCGCGATTCCCCTGGCGTTGGCGGCGGCCGCGATGGAGTGGATCGAGCAGATCAAGCCGCTCGGGCGTTTCCGCCGCACGTTCGAATTGGCCGGCAGTGTCCTGCTGATGCTCGCCGGCCTGTATCTGCTCAACGGCTACTTTGCCTTCTTCCCTTGGCTGACGTGGTAGGAGCACGCAATGAAAACCGAGCCCTCGCCACTCCGGCAAAGCGCCGTCAGTTGGCTGACGCTGTTCACCTCGGCCGGCACGCTGATCTGCTGCGCGCTGCCGATCCTGTTCGTCATGCTGGGCCTGGGTGCCGACGTGGCGGCCGCGTCACCAGCGCGGCGCCCTTCCTGGTCACGCTGGCCCTGCACAAGAGGTCGGTGTTCGCGGATTCCGGGCTCATGCTGCTCATCTCCGGCTGGCTGATGTACCGGGCCGGCCGCGCCTGCCCGAGCGACCCGGAGCTGGGGCGCTTGTGCGAGCGCGCGGATCGCTGGAACCGCCGGCATCATGGCATCTCGGCGGCCCTCTGGGGCATCGGCTTCTTCGCGGCCTACGATGAGTTCAGCGTTTGGTGGCGTCGGCAACGATTTTGTCGAAAATTGGGTCTAGTTCACTGGCTAAAGCATCCAGCTCGGCATTCTTGTAAGGCGCGAAAGTGGCGCTCGGACTACGGTAGGTGATGTTGCTGCCGTTGGCGTTTTCCGTGACATAGATCCGCAAGGGCGCTTCAATACCGGCCGGCACGCTGGCTTTCAACATTCGCACGGCGTAATCATTCCGAAACACCATGAGTACGGTGTTTCCGGGGATCTTTATGCCGCGTGACGCGGCGCCTTTGCTGGCGCTTGCTTTGGCGACCACGCTCATCTCGTTGTCGACGACCGCCTTCTCCAGGCGACTGACCGTTTCATCGAAATTCTGGGGAGTATTAATCGTTTTGGTGCCGGGATCGGCCAGGGCTGACGGGGATATTGCCAGCAAATACAGCGCTAAGCCGATGGCGCCAACCAGGGCGATGGGGCGGGAGGAAGGGGATGTCATAGTGGTTCTCCGATGGTAAATACTGGGCGGATTAGTGGCACTCGTCCTGAACGCATTCGACCTGGGGTAGATGGCCGGACATGGCACGTGTGACGAGCATGACGGCCGCGATGCCGGACAATAGGGAAAGATAGTTGAACAGCGCCCACAGGGAGAGGGTCGGAATTGCGGAAAGAATCAGGGTGTCGTTGCCCCCCGGTACCAGGGTGCTGCCGATACCCATCAAGAAGCCGCCGGCCAGACGGCGTGGCAGGTGGAGATGCCAATGACGGTTCAGCGCAAACGAACCGCGCTGCAAGGAAGAAAGTAGCATGCCGCCAAGTAGCGCGACGAGCAAAAGTCCGTGAAACGCCGATGGCGCCGCTCCGGCGCCCAACCAAGACACCGTAACAGCCCGGAGGTAGTTCGTGTAGGTCCAAGACCCTTGAAGCTGATAGAGCAAGCCACCGGCAATACCGAGTAGGGCTGCAGTCGAGGATAGCCGGTAGGCTGACGACACCAGTCTTTGATGAAAGCGAATTGCCGCGGCGGCCGGGCGCCATAACCGAATTACTTCCCACGAGGCCCAGAGCAAAAGCAGGCATAACAGGGCTGATCCCCAGGGGTGCCCGCCCTGCCAGCGGGTGGGCAGGGCCTGCAGGGTGGTGAAACCTAGCTCACGACTCAAGGCGTTAAAGGCAAGTGCCCCAAGAATATATGCGGTCAGCGTACCAAGCATGCTTAGATCGCCATCCGCCAAACGTTGAAGTGTGGACAGAGAGCAGCCACCGTTGATTGCGGTACCGACGCCGAAGAGAAAACCTCCCACCAAGCCTAATCCGTGAGGAAGTCGTTCTAGTACCTGCGTAGCCGATGTGGGCGAAACTAGAGCGATGACCCCGGAAACGACGGTCGTCCACGCCGCCGCCTTCGCAAAACTGGTAAGCAGCCACGCCCGCTGTGAGGTCAATACTTCGGCGACTGCCCGGACTGTGCACAAGGTCGCACGGCTCGCAGCGAAGCCGATCAGCCCCACTAGCGGTGGCGAGAGCAGATCGAACATGGCGATAGCGGAGGTCATCACGGAAGCCAAACCAGCCCGATATCAGCGGGTGTGATTTCATGGCATAGAAGGCTGCTGTAACAGACCGGCTCAATCTGCTGTCGATGCATAGTGCTGACAAGAAAACGGTTCTCTAACGCCTCAATCCGCTGATCGAAAAGAATTCGCACGCGTCAGAGGGGCGGCCGGCCTCAACTGCGCCACATTTCCAACATCGCGCCGCAGACGCGTCGTTACGTCTTTCCCCTCATCACCGGGGCCCGGGGGGAAACGCTGCCTTCGTTCCGGCGGCGTCTGCAGTTCGTGCTCCCCCTTAACCATTAGTCGATGGGACATCCGAAATTTTACAAACTGATCCGGAAATTCAATCGGCAACCATCGCGATATGCGCTCGCATGACGGTGGAGGGGGGTGACGATCGACTTTTCTCATACCTGACGAGGGTCGCGAGATTGAATTGCACTGGTCAAATAATCACTACGCGCGCGACGCAACTGTCGCGCTGTGCATGGTGCAGCTGAACGGATGGCGATCGCGTGAGGCTCACTGCAACTTTCTGTAAACCGGCCGTGACCCGTTCGTCTAAGTGACTAGGAGTCAGACGATGTGCAATTTGTCACCATGGTCACATCTAGTGTGACGTTTCCGGATCGGCAGCGTGGTTCGACAATTCCTACTGCTGCTGACGGTTCAATTCCACGTCTAGCCGAACGGTGCGAGCGATATTTCCAACGGCATTGCAGTGCTTTATGGGTGCGAGGCAGTGATCGTGTAACACGACGCTCCGCTCGGCGAAGAGCTCTTTCCTTGGTGGCGCGACGACTTTGAACGTGCTGCCTGCGACTCGCGTCGAGCATGTTTCGCGCTGGTCTAACCGTTCATCATTCGAATCAATTGAGGTATTCCGATGCTCGACAAGCACTATCTCGAGACCACGCGAGACGTGTATCGCAATGCTGCCATGAGCCCGGTGCCGGGTTTATGCTGCACGACTACGCCTGTCTGGCGTCTGCCGGGCTTGACCGTTCCGAAACGCATGCTGGAAATGAACTACGGCTGCGGCACGACGGTCCATCCTCGAGATCTGGCCGACGATCCAACCGTGCTGTACGTCGGCGTGGGTGGTGGCATGGAATTACTGCAGTTCGCCTATTTCAGCCGAAAACTGTGCGGTGTGATCGGTATTGACGTGGTCGATGAAATGATCGCCCGGTGTTGCGAAAATTTGACCGAAGCCGAGAAACTGAATTCATGGTTCGAGCGCGACTTCGTCGCCGTGCGCAAGGGAGATGCGCTTGCCTTGCCGGTGCCGGACGGCAGCGTCGACGTCGCCGCGCAAAACTGCCTGTTCAATATCTTCGAGATTGACGAACTGAAGTTGGCGTTGAAGGAGATGTATCGAGTCTTGAGACCACATGGCCGGCTGGTGTTGTCTGATCCCGTATCGCAGACGCCCATGCCAGATTCGCTCCGGCGCGATCCAGGATTGAGAGCGTTGTGTTTGTCTGGCGCACTGCCGCTCGCCAGCTACCTCGAACTTGTCACGGAAGCCGGCTTCGGGACGGTAGAAATTCGGGCGAGGCGTCCCTACCGCATACTTGATCCGAAGCACTACGACGTCGCAACGCGGATCCTGCTGGAAAGCGTTGAGATTTGTGCGGTCAAGGATCCCGTTCCTGCCGACGGTCCGTGCATATTTTCCGGCAGGACGGCCATCTATTACGGGGACGAGACGTACTTCGATGATGGCAATGGGCACGTCATGACGCCCAACCAGCCGCTGTTCGTTTGCGACAAGACGGCCAATGCACTGGAATTTTTAGGTCGATCCGACCTCTATGTTTCGCCCTCAACGTGGTTCTATGACGGTGGCGGTCGATGCTGAGTTAGCGCGCTACGTCATCCGAACATTATTGTGATTTGGGTCCCCGAATCTGCCCGCATTCGGCCAATGCGGCAAGTGTGATCGATCTCACGTGCCGGGGGCCCTGTTATCGGACTCGATTCGCAACCGACCGAATCCACTCGGAATTTCTCGGCGAGTGTTCCGACTGGCTTTCAGCGCCGAGGTGACGCGTAGGTGTTCGCATGTGCAGGGTTGATGTCAGGGCTTGGTTGGCCATCTCGCTGCTTGCCAGCAGCTTTGCCGTAGCCGCGCCCGTCAAAAACGGTTTCGACCTTGACGGCGGGTTGGTAGCGCCGGAGGCCGTTGAGTCGGGTGGTCCGCCGAAGGACGGCATTCCGGCGCTCGATCACCCGACTTTCGTCAGCGCGGGCGACGCAGGTTTTCTGAATGATCAGGATCGTGTGCTCGGGATTGCCCGCAATGGACTGGCCAAGGCCTATCCGATTGCGATTCTGAACTGGCATGAAGTGGTGAACGATCATTTCGCTGCGGAACCCGTTGTCGTCACCTTTTGCCCTCTTTGTGGTACCGGCGTGGCGTTTGATGCCGAAGCGAACGGGCGTTGGCTGTCGTTTGGTGTTTCCGGACTGTTATACAACAGCGACGTGCTGCTCTACGACCGGCAAAGCGCATCCCTTTGGTCTCAGCTGATGGATCAGGCCATCACCGGACCGATGAAAGGTATGCGACTCACGAGTCTGCCCGTGACCCATACCACCTGGGGCGACTGGAAAAGGCGCTATCCGCGTACCCTAGTTTTATCTCCCAAGACCGGTTATGTGCGCGACTACCAGCATGATCCGTACGCGGGCTACGCACAAAGCGAACGCCTGATGTTCGAAGTGCAGGCGCATAGTGCGCGCTATCACTATCATCCGAAAGAGCGCGTGATCGGTGTGTCAATCGGTGGCGCGCATAAAGCGTATCCGTTTGTCGAACTCGGGCGGAGTCCGAGCGTAATCCACGACACGCTGGGCGGCAGATCGATCGAGGTACGCTTCGACACCGAGCACCAGACCGGATCCGTGTTCGACACGGAGGGCCACGAAATTCCGTCGGTGATCGCGTACTGGTTCGCCTGGTTTGCTTTTCATACGGATACGGAGGTTTTCGTGGCGAAATAGGAAGTCCTCGTGCGCGGGACCGACGGCGCCCCCAAAGTCAGCTGAGCATTGCGCTTACCTAGGGTCGATGAGAAACTGCCCGCCGCTGACGGGACCTCGCCTGAGACTATCTCGTGGTGGGTTTGTGCGACCCGGTCCCTTGGACGACACCCCCAATCTATGAAGTTCTTGACCCGATCGCGGAGTGAGTTGGAGACGTTGGTGGTTTGATTGTGCCGTTACGCGTTACCACTCTTCGCTCTTTACAGCAGACGCGCATCTCGCCGGACGTGACCGATTCGGCGGGCACGAGACGTTGCTCACGTTTGCGCTTGGCCTTCACGTCGATCCCGACGATATGCCCCAGGGCCGCACCCGAAGATTCTCTTAAATGCCTTGCTGAGTGCAGGCTCAGACTCGTAACCGACACGCTCGGCAATCGCAGCAATGTTTAGCTGCGTACGCACGAGCAACTCTGCCGCTTTGTATAGACGCCGATGCGTTACATATTGCATCGGGGATTGTCCGACCATTTCCCTGAAGCGAGTCGCGAAAGCCGCGCGTGACATGCAGGCCTCAGTGGCAAGCGTCTCGACGGTCCACGGTCGTTCAGGCGCGCGGTGGATCTGGTTAAGCGCTGCCCCCACTTGCTTGTCTGCGATTGCACCGAGAATGCCGGCCTCCGGACCCGACTTCGCAATGTACGTTCGCAGCATCTGAATAAACAGCACTTCCACCAATCGCTGAATCACCGCGACGGCGCCGGATCGGGCCCGCAGTGTTTCGTCGGCAATGAAGCGATGTACCGTTTGCAGCCATTCGAACTCGTACGTGTCCGTTCCGCGCAAATGAATCAGCGTCGGCAGGCTGCGCAGCAAATAGTTGTCCTGCTCCCGGTCGAACTCGAAGTGGCCACAAAGAACGGTGGCCGGCAGACCACCACCACCCGATATGACCGACACAAAATCGCCCGGAGTGTCCGGATGAGGTACCGACTCCGCGGATACGACATTGCTGCCCGGCGCATCGACCAGGCAGTGCCCTGTGCCGGAGAGAAGGACCACTAGGTCTCCAGCGTGCAGCTGGATCCATTCGGGTCGGCCCGCCAATTTCAACCAGCAATTGCCGTGAACGATGATGTGAAAGCGCGCGACCGGACCAGATTGCATCTCCAGGCCCCAAGGCGCGGAAAATTCGCAGCGAAAGTCGACGCCGCCCTTCAGACGAATTGTCTGAGTTATATCTGTGAGTACATCCATGTAGTTCGAAATGTACGAATGGACAAGATTTTTGGACGTTGTGATATCGATCGTCTTCATGGTACGCGATATCTTGGAATCAGGCCACGGCAAGGAAGCAACCCTGCTGGCAAGGCCGATTCCAGTCTCATTTCCATCCATGGAGCGCACAGATGACAAGACTCAATGCAGTGGCGCCTGACCAGGCGGCGGGAGCGGTAAAGGAAATGTACGATGCCATCCGCCAAGCGATTGGCGTGGTTCCCAATATCCATCAGGGCATCGCGAACAGTCCGACCGCGCTACAAGGCTTTTTGCAACTCGGTGCATCGCTCAATGCTGGTCAGCTTGGCGCATTGGATCAGGAAGCGATTGCTCTCGCCGTCAGCCAGGCCTACGACTGCAAATACTGCCTGGCGGCCCATACCTTACTGGCCAAGAAGGCGGGCTTGACCGAGGTCGAAACAATCGAAGTTCGTCGCGGAACGATCAAGAAGCCGACACTCGCAGCCCTCGTCCAATTCGTCACCCAGGCGATCCGCCCGGATGGCCGAATTACTGACGAGGACGTCGCGGCGGTCAAAGCGGCGGGCTATAGCGATGCGCAAATTACCGAGGCCGTGCTGACGGCAGCGCAGATTATGTTCGCGAACGTCTTCCAGCGCGTGCACCAAGCACCCGTGGATTTCCCCGCGGCGCCGACCCTGTAGGCCACGCGTCATTCGGATATCGTCATTGAGGAGAACGCAAATGTCGTGCTCATGCTCACAGCATCCCGATCCTGCCGACGAGCCGGCGGTCGACGCCGGCCGACGCGGCTTTGTCAAGGCAGGGGCGGCGATCACAGCCGCCACGATGGCCGCGCCTTTGGCTGCGGCCGCTCAGGAACGCGGAGGGATGGATAAATACGCCGATCCGGACAAGCCATTGCTGCCACCGTCGGACATGACCCTCGATCTGGCACGCACGGCTCTCGTGGTCACTGATCCGCAAATCGATTTTCTCAGCCCGAAGGGCGTCGTTTGGGGGGCAGTCGGCCAAAGCGTCAGGCAGATGAACACCGTGGCAAACATCGGCCGGCTGTTCGCAGCCGCCAAAAAGGCCAACATTACCGTGGCCGTTTCGCCGCACTACTACTATCCGTCGGACGACGGCTGGCGGTTCGACGGCGCGATCGAGAAGCTGATGCACAAGGTCGGCATGTTCAAACGTCGTGGCCCCTATACCATCGACGGCTTCGAAAATTCCGGAGCCGATTTCATGCCGGAGTACAAGCCGTACATCCTCGACAACAAGACTATCGTCGCGTCGCCGCACAAGGTATACGGCCCGGAGCAGAACGATCTGGTCCTGCAATTGCGCAAGCACCGCGTCGACCAAGTGATTCTGGCGGGGATGTCTGCCAACCTTTGCGTTGAATCGCATCTGCGGGAATTGCTCGAGCAAGGTTTCGAGGTCGCGGTGGTACGTGATGCGACGGCTGCGGCAATCCTTCCGGAAGGTGACGGCTACCTTGCTGCGATTACAAATTTCCGATTCATGGCCAATGCGTTGTGGACCACGTCGGAAACGGTCAAGCGGCTTAACCCGACGGGCTGACAAGCAGGGAGAGTGATTGGGTGGAGCGATCCCATGCCCCCGCGTCGATCGGGTACGCGGGGGCAGGTCGCAACGACCTCGAGGACCACTGCGTCGACGCCTCGCTTGTTTTGTACACAACTGAGGGCTGCTCGTTGAGCGCCAGAACATCGGGCTGAGTTGGTGCAATTCATTGGCCAGCGGACATGTGCGTGTTCTTCACCAGAACGGTCCTCGTCGGCTCTTCTGAACCCCGGTCATCGTCGGAACGCCGCTCGCGCCTTAGACCTTCATTAACGAGCGGTGGGCGAACGGTGAACGGTAACCTTTCGTGAGGTGCGAGCGAAGAAGTAAGCAGGTAGAGCAGCTGGATCAAAGCCCATTTGTCGAATTTAGGTGACACATCCGGCCGAACTGCCTGAAGTAAGTGTATCGACGTAGATCGTGATTGCCGTGTGATCCATCCGATGATCGGGAGGTCCATCATGAAAACCAAACCATCCGGCGAGTCACCGCTGCGGAAGGCTTTGATTGCATCGATTTTATCGAGCGCAACATTGCTTGTCGCGGCACCTTCACTCGCTCAAAGCAATATCACCAACACAACTCCCGTCACGCGCGCCCAAGTAAAGGCCGAGCTTCAGGAACTCGTGAACGCGGGATATAACCCACGCGACTGGTATCACTACCCGGAAAATATCCAGGCCGCCGAGCGCATCGTGCAGCAACGGCATGAAATGCTCGCGCAACAGAAGCGGGAGGATTCAGGGGGCGTGAAGGCGGGGCCAGCGGTAACGGAGGAGTCTTATGGCGGGAACGCCGCTGGCAAGTCTGAAACCGGCGCGCAGACGAACGATCGGGGTACGTGGCAACATGGCTCAATGCCATGCTCGATGGATCCGCAGTGCGGTCTCTATCGAGGCCATTGAGTATCCATCAACATGCGCCTGTCGATGTGGCGACGCCGGCTAACAGTTGGCATCGCCACATCGAGCGTTTGAGCCGGTCCTGTTCTACGTTTCCGACGTGGGAGGGTCACGACTCGCCGAAGAATTTCCGGCGAACCAGCCAGTCCAGAGATAGCTTTCCCGGCCCACGTGCGAGCAGCACGAGTATCATAGCGGCCCACTGAATGTGGGTCGGCCAGGCTTGCGGATAGACGAGCACCTCGATCATGGTGGTCATGCCGAGCAGCGCGGCGGCCGCTGGACGTGTAAACAGGCCGAGCACCAGCAGCACTGGCGTCGAGAGTTCGATTGATGTGCCCATGTAGGCCGCAAGTTCCGGTGGCAGCAGCGGCAAACGGTACTCGTCTTGGAATAATGCGATGGCTGCGTCCCAATTGGCGAGCTTCACCATCGCCGAGCTCCAGAATACGTTCGCCACCGCCAGTCGTAGCGGGATCGCGAGCAGCGTGTAGGGAATTCCGTCGAGCCAGCGAATGCAGCGTATGGCGAGTGTCACGGCGCTCCCGTGCGCCTTCGAAACCGTCTGTTCCATCATGTCGCTCCTTCTTCGATGGGGCTCATGGCCCTGGTACGGCGGTGTTCGCCAGACTGAAGCGCGCACAGCGCCCTTGGACGAACAAATCGGCCAGAATCTTGGCCGCATCGATGCCGGGGTACTTGCTCAAGGCATTGCCGAGCGTGCAACCCGCGAACAGGTCGTCAAGGAAACGCCATGTAGTTGCTTCAAGTCGATCGACGCGGATACCGGACTCGTGCCGTTGAACGATCAACCAGATTGGACCGCTACTCAGATCGACGGCCGTCAGCGCTGCATCGTCGCCGGCGAGCACGGATCGCCAGATCTCGTCGACCGGAAACCGGCTGCACACGAGGCTCACGGACGGATGAGGCTGAAAACGGATCCGCTCGTGATCGGCAGGATCGACGATCCCCAACTCGGCCGCGCTGAGCACGGGCGCATCGGGAGCATGAATGCTGCAGTTGACCGCCCATTCGAGTCGTGCAACGTCCGGCAGATACGGCACCGACTGCGCCGGTGGAAACTGCTCGAGAAAGTCCGCGAAGTCGCCGCCGAATTCGTCCAGATAGCTGCTGCGCGGCGGCCGTACGGCGACGTACTCGCGTACCGACGCGTCGAAAAACTCGGCGCCCACCAGGCGATCGACCGCCGGACAGGAAAGCCGCATCGCGCGGATCAGCGTACTGGCGAACGTGTTCCGATAGACCGACAAACGCCTGCCCGGCCCGATGCCGCCATCAAGGATCCACGCGGCGGCATCGAGATCGTCGCGATCGACGATGCTCCGCCGGATCGCATCCTGAAGCTCACGCAACGACGGCATGGCGGCTCCTTTCCCGGCAGCAGGAGAGCCGCCGCTCTGCGAGTGCGGCTTCGCCGACCAGAACGTCCAGCGGCGGGATGTTCGTGTCCCATTCGATCAGCGTCGGAATCGGGCCGAAACGGATCAGTGCAGCTTCATACAGCTTCCAGACGGCGGGCGCGACGCGCGAACCATGATCGTCGATCCTGAGCGTCGCGCCGGAATCGAGTGTGGTCACCGAATGCCCGGCCAGATGGATCTCGCCGATCGCGGCGGGCGGGAGCGCATCGAGGTACGCCAGCGCGTCCCAGCCGTGATTTTGTGCGCTGACATAGATGTTGTTGACATCGCACAAAAGGCCGCATCCGGTACGCCCGGCGACGCTCGACAGAAATTCCCACTCGGGTATCGTCGAGTGCCTGAATTGCAGGTAGGTCGAAGGATTCTCTACGAGGATCCGGCGCCCGAGACGCTCCTGCGTCTGGTCGACGTGACGGCACACGACCTCGAGCGCTTCTTCGGTCATCGGGAGCGGTAGTAGATCGGCGAGGTAAGTATGCCGGACCACACTCCATGACAGGTGCTCGGATATCAATCCCGGCTCAATCCGCTCAACGGCCTGAGCGAGGCGTTCCAAGTGCGCGGCGTCCAGCCCATCCACGCTGCCGAGCGACAAACCGACGCCGTGCAGCGACACGGGATAGTCACGGCGCAGCGTGTCCAAGTAGCGTAACGGCGTGCCACCGCCCATGTAGTTTTCGGCGTGCACCTCAAGCCACCCGACGGAGGGGCGCAGGTCGACGAACGCCTGATGGTGCGGGAAACGCAAACCGACCCCGGCCGCAGCCGGGATCGAACTTGGGTCCGGCGACCTGTTGGTGCACGGAATGAATGTCATGGGTGCCATGACGCATCACGTATGCTTCAGGCTCCCGCCCGCGATCTTGCCGCAATCGCCTGCCGGCAACAGCACGAACGAGGCGGAGTCGCGCGCCTGGGTTGCTTGTCCGGCGCATGAGTGTGCGCCTTCCGCGCAGTCGTTTTTAGCGACAGCATTGATGCCGTAACACTTTTCCAAGTGGCCCTTCATCGCCCTTTCCATGTTTTGCTTCACGATCGGCGGCGCGTTCGACATGTCTTTCATGCCTTGTGCGTTCGCCGCGCCTCCCTGGATGGCGAATGCCAGTCCCAAGGCAGTGGAAAGTGCGGTGGTGGCGAGCAGTCGGTTACTCATGACGAATCTCCTTTCTCCTGGTTGGTCGGCACTCAACACGAGGCCGAGTATCGCTACTTCGGTGGGCATTGCAAAAAGGTTACGCCCTGTCGTTTTTCCCACGCCGCCGAATGGTCAAGGCAGACCATAGAGCTCCCGGATCGGCGCCAAGAAACGGCGGAGCAGGGTAAGGACCGCAGTAAACAGTGCAACGCTGCCGAATTGCCATACGATGACCATCAGCGCGGCGTCCTCAGCGTGGAACAAGCGCAGTCCCGCATTGGCCAGCGCTGCTGCCGCCAAGCTTCCCCACAGCACCGGGGCCGACGTGAGGCCGGCGCCGCGCCGGATCGCGATCACGATAGCCAGCGCCGGAATCGCGCCGGCAATCGCAATATCAGGCAAGCACATCCAGTCCGGACGTAACATCATGCCGGCTGTGCCCACACGGACCCAATCGCTCCAGCACTGGTGTCCAAGGCTTACCATCCAGGCGCACAGCGGCGCGACGGGCGCCCACAGCTTCCAGCGCGCCGTACCGGGAATGCAGCCAGCAAGTGCAGCCCACCCAGCCACCAAGGCGGTTGCCACCGTGGCAGCTTGTTCGGCCAGAAATGTCGGTTCCGCAAACCGCATGGCGAGATCGCTGCGCACGCCTTGTAGCGCAACAACCGTCGCGACAGCCGGTATTGAGACCGCAAGCCATCCCAGTAGCCGCAACGTGGGCGGGAAAAGGCGCCTGACCGGTATGAGGTCTGCAACGAGCGCATCGATGAGCGTGTGAGTATCCATATCATTTCGCGATTGCAAGCATCAGGCGCAACGCCTTGAGTCCGCGATGTGTGGCCACCTTGAGCGCCGCGATGGTCAGCCCGGTCGTGGCCGATGCCTGCTTCAGGGACATTTCCTGCAGCTTGACTAACTCAATTGCCTGTCGCTGCCCGGGCGGCAGTTGAGAAATTGCACTCCTGAGGACTTTGCTGTCTGCGGGTAACTCATATGCGGTATTCGCTTGTTCGATCGAGAAGGTTACGTCGGATATGTCCATCCCGATTTCGCGACGGTGAGTTCGCGCGTGTTTTCGCACGCCGTCCACGATGCGTCGCTGGAGTAGGGCGAGTAGCCAAGGAACGAACGGCCGCCCCGGATCGAAGGTGTGCCGGATGGTGTGGAGGGTGAGCAACGTTTCCTGAACGACGTCCTCAATATCCGCCGCTGCCCCTTTCGGCCAGCCCTGTCTCGCCAAGCGTCGCAGAAACGGCGAAATCTCGCGCAGCAGGGTGGCGTAGCTCACCTGGTCGCCCGCCTGTGCGGCCTTCATGAGCGCAACCCATCGCGAGTCCCGTTGATTATCCACGTCCCCCCCTGCGAAGTGTCTGGCTATCGGATCGCGCCTACCTCACCGTAGCGCGAGCCGCGATGACCGGGATTTCCCTACGGACGCGACCGCCGGCGCCAGGGTGAGCGTTGCGATGCGCATATTCAGGACAGCGCAAGCGAGCTGGAGCTCTCCCTTACCGCCGATTGCTTTGGTGCTCCGGCGACCGGCGGATGTGCTCGCGAACTTATCCGGGGCGGCTCCGTGGCCTCATGTTCAGCGAAACCAATCGGTCCGTCTGGCGCGAATTTGGGCTGATTCACACCTCCGTGACAATCGTTAGTCGGAGCAATCAACGGTCGTTTACGTCTATTTTTCCGAAGTCGGTGATTGAGCCATCCGAATCGCTTCGGTTGCGACCAACCTGGCGTAGCGCCAAGACAGCTGCCGGGTACCAGCGAGGAGCATCCAGAGCGGAAGAGTCCTTCCTGTAACGGTCAGACGCAGCTATTCGATGCCGCGACTTGTAGATGATTTCGAAATCGACTCCCACACGTCAACCGTCACGAAATGAAGCGAGTCGATATCTCAACCGATTCACCCTGCACAGGTAGTTCGAAAAATGCGTAAACCGCATGCCAAGGCCTCGTCTAAATGGGTGTGTATGGAGGCGGCCGCTTCGAACGCTTTTACGTATCGATTCTTAAACGTGTTGGAGGAAACCATGAGCAATGCAATGCTGAACGATAGACCCGCCGTCGGGCGAGGGGCCTTGGCCGGATTCGTGGCTACGGTCGCACTGTCGGTTCTGATGATGATGAAACACGCGATGGGCCTGATGCCGGAACTCGACCCGATCGGGATGATTTCGCACATGCTCGGCATGTCCACTCCTCTCGTAGGATGGGTCATGCATTTCATGATTGGCATCGTGTGGGGCATGGCATTTGCGTTGACGAGCCGGATGTTCCCGGGGGCCTTCTGGCTCAAGGGCATGCTGTTTTCCGTCGCGCCGTGGCTGATCATGATGTTCGTCATGATGCCGATGGCCGGCGCTGGGGTTTTCGGTCTGGATCTGGGCATGGCGGCGCCCGTCATGACGCTGATGCTTCATCTGGTGTTCGGAGCGGTGCTCGGGGCTGTGTACGGAACGCGCGCGTCGAGCGTTACGCCTGCGTGATCGGTGGCCTATGGCGAGTGTTTGTGTCATTGCAGCACTCGACCATTGGCGGTTTGGCCGGCCTGTTGGGGCGGCACGATTGAGCTGCTCGAACGAGGAGGCGTGATGGCCGACGACGTGTCACGTCGTCGCTTAAGGTTGGCGAAGGCTGCAATAGCCGTCGCTGGCTTTCTATTGGTCATAGCTGGATGGTGGCTGTGGCTGCGATTTCCTCAGTGGTTTGCAATCGGCACCGTGCGTCGGGCGGTTGAGGTGATGCGGTCTCTTGGTGCGTGGGGCGTATTGCTTTCGATCGCGCTGATGACAGCACATTCGTTCCTGCCGTTTCCCGCGGAAGTCGTTGCGATCGCTAATGGCGTCATATACGGACCATTGTGGGGCAGCGTAATAACGTGGGTTGGCGCCATGATCGGCGCAGCATCCGCATTTGCCGTCGTCCGCGCACTGGGGCGACCATTCGTCGACCGAATGCTGTCGCCGCGCCGGCGGCTCCAGCTAGCCTCCTGGTCGCATAGCTATGGAGGATCCGCGATCCTGGTCAGCCGGCTGATTCCGGTGATCGCATTCAATCTGATCAATTATGCGTCCGCGTTGACCGACGTTTCGTTCGCGACGTTTGTTTGCGCGACTGGGATCGGCATCCTTCCTCTCACAATCGGGTTCGCCGTGTTGGGTGACCGACTGCTGTCCGGATGGGGTGCCTGGGCATTCCTTGCAGGCGCTGCCGTCGTGGCAGTCGCATGGACGACCGGACGTCTTATATGGAGACGGAGAAATGTCGCGGGCAAGCGGGATGCGAGCCAGTAATCGCCAGTTGCTCGAGACGCGGAATATCCATATTTGCCGCTTGAAGTTCGCCTGGCATGCTTGCATCGCAAGAACCGGGCGTCCTGCGCGCATGCCGGGCCTCGGACTCATTTTGTTAAGGGTTATTCGATGCCTGCCCATATTGACGAGCGCGTTTTCGCACGACGGCGCGTGCGGACAGGCATCGAATAAGCTGTATTAGCCGGGACTCGATCTGACAGGTAGTCGGGCCGATAAAGAATGAGCCATCAATGGGGAATGAGTTTCTCCTTGGCGAGTTCCAACGAATCGAGGAAAGTGCGCATCGGGATCGCTGCTGGCAGCGCGTACACCGATTGTCCGTGCAAGGTAGTGACCCGCTGTTGCCGGTAGCGTGCGATTCACTTTCGCAATTGATTGGGAATGACGTCGTGCGAGCGCCCGTCAATATCCACACGTTCTTCAAACGGACTGCCCATCGCACCAGCCTAACCACCGAAGGATGCCGGGCTAACTCTACAGTGGACCGAAGCACGCGTGAAATACTGGTGGCATTGAGGGACCAGAGCCACCGACGAGGATTGGGGACACCGAAAGTTTTTCGGTCCACGGGCGGCGGCTATACTGAGAACCGCCGAGCTATAATCCATGCCATGAAACTGCTTCGGACCGTCATTCTCTTGCTGCTCTGCGCCGTGCTGCCCATAAGTGGGCTGGCAGCGAGCGGCTTGACTGGCGAATGCCCGATGCAGCACACCATGTCCATGGACACGGACTCCGGCATGTCGGCCGATATGCCTGACTGCGACATGATGAAGTCGCAGTCCGTCGGCAAAGCCAAGGCTAAGGGCGTGTTCTGTAAGGTCACTGCCCAGTGCCAGTTCGGCAGCCTGTACCATCCGGTCGCCCGCACGGACGTCAGCCACCCAGCAGCGCTCGTGCGTCCGGTCGTCTTCCACTACGCCGATTCCCTTCCGGTTCGCGACCCGAACGGGTTGTGGCGCCCTCCGCGCCTCAGCTAATCCCAAGCTAACAGGTTCACCGCAATTGCGGTGAGATTCGTCCTATGCCAGGACGTGGAATCCCTGTGGGATTTCGCCGTTGGGGTTAGAACATGCCATTCACTTATGGCACGCCGCTGGGTCGGCGTGTTCCTTGGCGCGCGCATACGCTTTTTGCCGCGCTTCTAATTGCGGGCGTTGCTCACGCCCAACAAGCAGCTTTCACGCTCGACGCCGCGCTGCAGTCGGCGACCGACCAGTCCGCATCGATGCAGGCGGCACAGGCCTCCGTACGCGCCAGCTCGGAAGCGGCCGTCAAGGCCGGCCAGTTGCCCGACCCGATGCTCAAGGCCGGCATCGACAACCTGCCGATCAACGGCGGCCAGCGCTTCACCATCGGTCAGGATTTCATGACGGCGCGGCGCATCGGCATTGAACAGGAATGGGTTTCCGGCAACAAGCGACGGCTGCGTTCCACGCTCGCAAGCGAGATGGTCGGCCGCGAACGCGCCGGCTATCTGATGCAGCTGGCCAATGTCCGTCAACAAACCGCGACCGCGTGGCTGAATGCCATCTACGCGAAACAAGCACTCGCGCTTCAGCAAGCATTGCTGGACCACATGAGCCACGAACTGGCGGCCACGAAGGCGTCCTATCGCGGTGCGAAGGCGAGCGCTGCCGACGTGATTCAGGCCCAAGCCATGCTTGCGCAGACGCAGGACCAGGTACTGAAGGCGCAGCAGACCTACCAGACTGCAACGATCGGCCTGTCTCGCTGGACGGCCGTGCCGGTGACCGACGTGACCGGACAGCCGCCCGCGCCCGAGTCCTTCGTTTCATCGCTGCCCCTAGAAGAACTGCGCATTTTGCAGCCGGCGCTCGTTGCCGCAGCCGACGACATCGCGGTGGCCGAGGCGGATACGGCAGTCGCCAACAGCGAGCGCAGTCCAAACTGGACGTGGGAAATCGCGTACCAGCAGCGCGGCGGAGCGTACTCAAACATGGTGTCGGTCGGCGTCACGATTCCGTTGCCGCTCAATCGGAAGAATCGCCAGAACCGCGACGTCGCCGAAAAGGCCGAACTCGCGACCAAGGCGCGCCTCACGTACGAGGACACACTGCGCCAGGTACAGGCAGACATTCGCAGCCAGTCCGCCATCCTGGCCAGCGGCCGCGAGCGCATTACTCATCTGAGCCAATCCCTGTTGCCGGCGGCGGACCAACGCGTCCAGCTTGCGAACGCCGCCTATCGCGCAGGTACGGGGCCACTCGCTGACACGTTCGCCGCCCGTCGCGCTCAACTGGATGCCCAACTTCAGGTGCTCGACCTCAAGCGCGAGGTCTCGCAAACCTGGGCTCAGCTCGAATATCAAGTCGTGCCGTCCACGATGGCCGCAGCTCAGTGAGGGAGAACACATGACCAACAAACCACTGGTGCGCGCCGTGCTGACCGTGTTCGCCGGCGCGGCCCTGCTCGGGGCAGGCTACGTCATCGGTACACGCCACGCCTCGATCGGCGCAGCGGCGGCGCCCACCGCTGTCGCTGCTGCTGGCGAAAAGCTCGATCCGAAGACCGGCAGAAAGGTGCTGTATTGGCATGACCCGATGGTGCCGAACCAGCATTTCGACAAGCCGGGCAAATCGCCTTTCATGGACATGCAGCTCGAACCCGTCTATGCGGATGAAGGCGGTGGCTCGTACGGCATCAAGATCGACCCGGGTCTGCAGCAGAACCTCGGCATCCGCTATACGACCGTTCGCAGGCAGGATACGACTGGCGGATTCGATGCCGTTGGCACCACGCAATTCGATGAGTCGCGCTCGGATGTTGTTCAGTCGCGCGTGACAGGCTACATCGACCGCCTGTACGCCAGCGCACCCATGCAGCGCATCGCTAAAGGCGCGCCGATTGCGTCGCTGTTCGTGCCGGACTGGCTCGCGCCGCAAGAGGAATACCTCGCACTCAGGCACGGTGCCATGGACGGTGGTCTGCTCGAGGCGTCACGTGTGCGCATGCGTGCGCTGTCGATTCCCGACGGCGTCATCGCCGATCTCGATCGGACTGGCAAAGCGCAAACACACGTCGTTCTGACGTCGCCGGAGACGGGCGTCGTCAGTGAACTCAACGTTCGGGACGGTGCGATGGTGGCACCGGGACAGACGCTCGCGAAAATCTCCGGCTTGTCGAAGCTGTGGCTCATCGTCGAAATTCCCGAAGCGCTCGCGACGAGCGTGCAGCCCGGCATGACGGTCGACGCGACGTTTGCCGGAGACCCGGCCCAGCACTTCGCCGGGCACATCCGGGAAATCCTTCCCGGCATCAGCACCAGCAGCCGCACGCTGCAAGCGCGCCTGGAAATCGACAACAGCGCGCTCAGGCTAACCCCGGGCATGTTGATGCGCGTGCACGTCGGTGGCCAGAAAGCCGCGTCGCGTTTGCTCGTGCCGTCCGAAGCGGTCATCACGACCGGCAAGCGCTCGGTCGTCATCGTGAAGAACAGCGACGGTCGCCTTCAACCGGCGTCTGTCACCATCGGCAATGACGTCGGCAACGAGACCGAGGTCCTCAACGGATTGAACGAAGGTGATACCGTCGTCGCGTCAGGCCAGTTCCTCATCGATTCCGAAGCCAGCCTGAAATCGGTTCTCCCTCGCCTGCAGAGCGGTGCCGCCGCCAGCGCTACCAATCCGGCCTCCGCCGCAGCCACACAGACCTATGAAACGACTGGCAAGGTCGAAAAGGTCACCGCCGCGGACATCACGTTCTCTCACCAGCCCGTTCCCGCGCTCGGCTGGGGCGCGATGACGATGGCGTTCAACAAGCCCGCACCAAACGCTTTCCCGGACGTCAAGGCCGGGCAAACCGTGCACTTTGTCTTCAAGCAAACGGACGCCGGCTATCAGCTGACGAAGATTGAACCTGCCGGAGACGCAAAATGATTGCGCGCCTCATTCGCTGGTCGATTCACAATCGCTTCCTCGTGCTGCTCGCGACCGTGCTCGTCACGGCATGGGGCGTCTACTCGCTCAAGGAAACGCCGCTCGATGCGCTGCCGGACCTGTCGGATACGCAGGTCATCATCAAGGCGTCGTATCCGGGCAAGGCGCCCCAGGTCATCGAGGACCAGGTCACGTATCCGCTCGCGACGACGCTGCTCGGCGTGCCCGGCGCGAAGACCATTCGCGCATACTCGTCGTTCGGCGACGCGTTCGTGTACGTGCTGTTCGATGACAAGACGGACCAGTACTGGGCGCGCTCGCGCGTGCTGGAGTACCTGAATCAGGTGCAAAGCCGTCTGCCGCAGGGCGCGACCGTTTCGCTCGGTCCCGATGCGACCGGCGTCGGCTGGGTGTACGAGTACGCGCTCGTCGACCGAAGCGGGCAACACGACCTCGGGCAACTGCGCGCGCTCAACGACTGGTTCCTCAAATTCGAGCTGAAGTCGGTGCCGGATGTGTCCGAAGTCGCCAGCATCGGCGGGATGGTGCGTCAGTATCAGGTGGTGCTCGACCCGGACAAGCTGCGCGCCTACGGCATCACGCAGGCGATGGTGGCCGATTCGCTGGGCAAGGCCAACCAGGAGTCCGGCGGCTCGGTCGTCGAACTCGCCGAGTCGGAGTACATGGTGCGCTCGTCCGGCTACCTGCGCTCGCTCGATGACTTCCGCAATACCGTGCTGCGTACGAACGACGCCGGCACGCCGGTGCTGCTGGGCGACGTGGCGCGTATCCAAATCGGTCCGGAGATGCGTCGCGGCATCGCCGAACTCAACGGTGAAGGGGAAGTCGCGGGTGGCGTCATCGTCATGCGCTCGGGCAAGAACGCGTTGACGACCATCGATGCCGTCAAGGCCAAGCTCGGCGACCTGAAGCGCTCGCTGCCGCCCGGTGTCGAGGTCGTCACGACTTACGACCGCTCGCAGCTCATCGAACGCGCGGTGGACAATCTGAAGGACAAGCTTGTCGAGGAATTCATCATCGTCGGGCTCGTCTGCGCGACGTTCCTGTTTCATCTGCGAAGCGCGTTCGTTGCGATCCTGTCACTTCCGCTCGGCGTCCTGGCTGCGTTCATCGTCATGCGCTATCAGGGCGTGAATGCGAACCTGATGTCGCTCGGCGGCATCGCGATTGCCATCGGCGCGATGATCGACGCGGCCATTGTCATGATCGAGAACGCGCACAAGCACCTGGAGGCGTATGACCATGAGTATCCAGGCGTTCCGATGTCGGCCGCGCACCGTTGGGAATTGATCGCAACCTCGGCAGCGGAAGTCGGCCCTGCGCTGTTCTTCTCGCTGCTCATCATCACGCTGTCGTTCATTCCGGTGTTCTCGCTGGAAGGCCAGGAAGGCAAGCTGTTCTCGCCGCTCGCGTTCACGAAAACCTACACGATTGCCGCCGCCGCCGGACTGTCGGTGACGCTCGTGCCAGTGCTGATGGGATATCTGATCCGTGGACGTATCCCGCACGAGAACGCGAACCCCATCAACCGCGTGCTGATCAGGCTGTACCGGCCGCTGCTCGAGGCGACGCTGAAGCGCCCGTGGTTCGCGATCGGCCTCGCAGCCGTGGCATTGGTGCTGACCATCGTTCCGGTTTCCCGCCTTGGAGGCGAGTTCATGCCGCCGCTCGACGAGGGCGATTTGCTGTACATGCCGACCGCACTGCCAGGTATTTCGGCGCAGAAGGCCTCCGAGTTGCTGCAGCAGACCGACCGGCTCATCAAGACGGTGCCCGAGGTGGCGACGGTATTCGGCAAGTCCGGGCGCGCTGATACGGCCACGGACCCGGCGCCGCTCGAGATGTTCGAAACGACGATTCACTTCAAGCCGCGCAGCCAGTGGCGGCCGGGCATGACGCCGGATAAGCTGGTTGACGAGCTGGACCGGACCGTCAAGGTGCCGGGCCTGTCGAACGTGTGGGTGCCGCCAATCCGCAACCGGCTCGACATGCTGTCCACCGGCATCAAGACGCCGATTGGCGTCAAGATTTCCGGGCCCGACCTGACGCAGATCGACCGCATCGCGACGCAGGTCGAAGCAGCGGTGAAGCGCGTGCCCGGCGTGACCTCCGCGCTCGCAGAACGGCTGAATGGCGGCCGCTACATCGACGTCGACATCGACCGCCTGGCCGCGGCGCGCTATGGGCTGTCGGTCGCGGACGTGCAGTCGGTCGTGTCGTTGGCGATCGGCGGCGAGAACGTCGGCGAGGTGATCGCCGGCCGCGAGCGCTTCCCGATCAACATCCGCTATCCGCGTGAAATACGCGATTCGCTCGACCTGTTGCGGCAGTTGCCGGTCGTCACGGAGCGCGGCGCACAGATCCGGCTCGGCGACGTTGCACACATCACGATTGCCGACGGCCCGCCGATGATTCGCAGTGAGAACGCCCGACTTTCAGGGTATGTCTACATTGATATCCGCAATACGGACCTTCAATCGGCTGTCCAGGCGATGCAGAAGGCCGTTGTGCAACAGGTCAGGCTGCCACCGGGCTATTCGATCGCCTGGTCGGGACAGTTCGAGTACCTAAAGCGGGCAGCGGCGAAGCTACGCACCGTCATCCCGGTCACGCTCGTTGTCATCTTCGTGCTGTTGTTTCTGACGTTCAATTCCACGGCGGACGCACTGTTGCTGATGTCGACCGTGCCGTTCGCACTCGTCGGCGGTTTTTGGCTCATCTGGGTACTGGGCCACTCGGTCTCCGTCGCAACATCGGTCGGCTTCATCGCGCTCGCTGGCGTGGCGGCCGAATTCGGCGTCGTGATGCTGCTCTACCTGAAGGGCGCGTTGAACCGTCGGCTGGAAGCGGGCGAGCCACTCACTGAGGCGTTGCTCTTCGATGCGATTCGCGAAGGTGCCGTGCTGCGCGTGCGGCCCAAGGCGATGACGGTTGCCGTCGTTCTTGCGGGCCTTATCCCCATCATGGTCGGACACGGTGCCGGCTCCGAAGTCATGCAGCGTATTGCCGCCCCGATGGTGGGTGGCATGGTTACGGCGCCGCTGCTTTCCATGTTCGTCATCCCCTCAGCCTGGTTCCTGTTGCAGCGCCGCCGCGTGCGAAAACTGAATCAGACGCGGTCATTCCAATCAGTTCCATCCGGCATGCAAGTGCCGTCCACCCAATCGGGAGAAACTCAATGAAGAAGCTGTTTGTTACCATCGTCGCTGCCGGTGCTATCGGCGCATTTGCCGCTCCGGCGTTCGCCGGCGATGACATGGCCGGCATGTCGACGAAAACCTCGGCATCGACGCCGTCGAATGCGGCACTTGCCGACGCGGAGGTGAAAAAGGTCGATGCCGCCAGCGGCATGGTGACGCTGAAGCACGGTGCACTCGAGAACGTCGGCATGCCGCCGATGACGATGGCGTTCAAGGCCAAGGATGCCGCGATGGTCAAGCAGGTTCACGAGGGCGACAAGGTCAAGGTCCGTGTCGAAAGCGTCAACGGAACGCTTACCATCGTGAAGCTGGTGAAGCAGTCCTGACGGTTTGCTGAATCGTGCGCAGGCTCGCCCTTCGGGGCGGCCTGCGCCGTCAGGGCGAAGGAGGACAACGATACTGACCACATGAATCCTGGCGATGGCACGCATGGGTCGAATTGCGGACCTGCTCCATCTTGCGTTGCACGCTGCAATTGGCCTCTTGGTCGCTCTGAATACCCTTACGACTCACTCGGCCAGTGAAGCGAACTTGTTACCAGCTGAACGCGCCTTTCCATTGGAAATCTCGCTCAGCGGACCGCAACAAGTGGACCGCGCGTTCAAAACACATCCCGGTTATTACCTCTATCGAAACCACCACGCCGGGATTTCGGAAGTGGGAAAAATGCAGGCGGCCGTCGACGCGAAATTCGCGCCCAAGGGATGAGCGGCGGCCGCTTCAGTCCAGGGACAGGAGGGTCCAATGGAATTGAAATGCGTTATCCCGGTGGTGCGTCCCGACATGTTGCAGGTACTTGAGCGACGCTTATGCGCGCTTCACATCCACGGCGTGACCGTGACAAGCGTCAGCGGATTTGGTGTGCACCCGAATCTCTTTGCGAACGTCTGGGCCACCGAACACATCAAAGCGGAGATCTTCACAACCTCCGACAAGGCCGACGGGCTCACGAAGGAAATCATGGATGTCTCAAAGGAGCAGTCGGGTGGGGGCGGCATCGCGGAATACAGACGTCCGAGAATCGAAACCGGCGGCGCTTGCAGTCTGCACGGCCCGACGAGGCGGGCCGCAGGCTGGCGACGCGATGTTAGGCGGCAGGCGTCCAGGCGAAATCATTGAACTTCTGGTCAACTTCCGTATGGAACACGTGGTTCGAGTAGTTGCTGAGTGTTTTGACAGCGATCGCAAGAATGATCTCGAGGACGGTGCGTTCCGTATAGCCAGCCTCGATGAATGCGTGCAACTGCTCCGGAGATGGACGGCCGCGCGAAATCACCATCAGTCGAGTGAAGTCGGCCAGTGCTCCCAGTTTCGGATCATCGATCTGGCTGTCCGAACGGATCGCCTGCACGACCTCGGCGGGCGTCTTGGATACGGCTATCGCGATCATGCTGTGAGCCGCCATGCAGTAGGTGCATTCGTTGACACGGGAGATGGTGAGCAACACAGTTTCCTGCTCGGCGGGCGTCAGCGACGATTCCTTCCGAAACAGGTTGTAGCCGTGCAGGTAGGTGTCGAGCATGGCGGGATAATTCGCCATCCCGGAGTACATGTTGGGAATGAAACCCACTTGCTTGAGTGCGGTATCGAGTACTTCCTTGGAGCGCCCTTGTGCAGTATCAAGGCTGATCGGAGCAAGGGAAAGTCGTGCGGTCTGGCTCATGGCTGTGCCTCTGTGAAAGAAGATCGCAACACGTACGGATCTTCCGGTTGAAATCCATTTTGGACTAACTGACCAAAACGGGCAAAAAAATTAGATGCTCATGCTGGCGAGAATCGTATCGATGAAAGGTCGCATTTCCATTGCGGAAAAGCCGCTCTGGACCATGACTCGCAGGCCGGCAATACTCGTAATCAAAATTCGTGCCTGATTCTTGGCGTCGAGGTCCGTGCGGATTTCCCCGGCCTGCTGCCCCGCAACGATGAGCGCCTCGAATGCCTTTGCCATCGCCTCGAAGCCGGCCCGTGTCGTGCTGGCAATGTCCACATCGTGCCGACTGAGTTCGACGGCGGTATTCACCAGCAGGCAACCTCTCCCGTCGTCATTTCGCTTTGCAACGTCCCGAAGCAATGCGCGCAGCACGTCCATAACGTTCCGTCCGCGCACAGCGTGTTGAAGCGCTGCCGTTTTCAGCTTCGTGTAGCTGGCAACGGCCTCCTGAAGAAGCTCGGCTTTCGATCCGAACGTGTTGTAAAAGGACGACTTGCCAATTTTCATCCTTTCCGCAAGCTCATTCGCGGAGAGCGCCCCGTAACCACATTCCCAGAACGCGTCGACAGCTCGCGCCACGGCATCGCCACGGTCGAATTCCATCGGTCTTGCCATAAATTCCTCATGTTCCATTTTAGGCTGAGTGTACCAAAACTTCGTGCGCTCCGCATGGCCGGCGGGCGGCATAGTCAGGATGCGTTACTCGGTCGTCGCCTCATGCGGTGTCGGTGACGATGATTTTGTCGGCTACCGCAGCGAGATCCGGAGCGACGATGTCGGGTTGCACGCCGACCGGAAGCGGGGCATTTCCCGGTCGCGTGACGAGGGCCGCTGCATAACCCGCGGCGATCGCGCCGAGCGTGTCCCACGTATGCGCGGCGATCAGGCGAAGCCGGTCCGGCTCGACGGCAAGCTCGCTCGCGACGTGTGCATAGACTTCACGACTCGGCTTGAATCGTCTGACTTGATCCACCGAAAACATTCTCTCGAAACAGTGCGACAGGCCAGCGTTGTCGAGCGCGGACTGACCAGCCGGACTCGTTGAATTGGTCAACGTCACCATCCTGAAACCCGCGTCCGCCAATTGTGTCAGGGCCCCCGGTACTTCCCGATGGGGCGGTAGCCCTCCCATCGTGGTCACGAATTCGTCGACATCAGCAGGCGTGAGGACGACGTTCCTGATGTCCGCAACCATTCGCAACACGGCCACCGCCAAGGCCCCGAACCCGGTGTACTCCCCACTGAGCGACATCGCCTGGGAATAGAGGATCAGCTCCGCAAACCATTGACGCATCACGCCCGCGTCGCCGAATACGCGGGCAAAGAACGGATGAAGCACCTCGATGTCCAGCAATGTTTCATTGACATCGAAGACGAGTATGCGGCGGCGTGAAGAGTGTTCAGACATGGAAGGCTCCCGCTTCGTTGGTGTCAGTTCGCGCGCGATGACGCCCGGGGGGCGTCACGTGGCGATGGCAGACGGTTGGCACGATGCGTACCGCCGGCGGAACGAAACAGCATACCGGCTACCGGAAAAACCTGCTTGGCGAAGTCGCCAGGATTTGCTGTAAACGCTCGCGACTGGAGTCGTCTAACGAGTGACCTGACATGAAATCGCAGGGTCATCCTTTTTTACCAGTCGCCCTAATCGGGCCTACCAGGAGAATTGCAGCATGGACAACAAGCGACGTATCCTCATCGCCGCCGCGCTCGCGGGTGCCCTCGGCGCAGGTCTTTCCGCCACCGCGCAAGCCGACGAAGCCAAAATCAAGTGCTACGGTGTTGCGAAAGCCGGCCAGAACGACTGCGCGAGCAAGACGGGCGCCCACGCGTGCGCCGGCCAGTCGAAGAAGGATTTCGATCCGCTCGACTTCAAGATGATGCCGAAGACCTCGTGCGACAAGCTGGGCGGCAAGGAGGCCTGACGCAATCATGGCAACCGGACGATCAGTGCCCGAGTCGACGCGTATCCGCGCGGCCTGTGCGGCACGCCCGAGTCGCGATCTCGGTGTGGGCATTGGTCTCCGCCATGCACACTACCGCGATTTTCTCGACGAAAAGCAACCGGTGGACTGGCTGGAAGTCCATACAGAAAACTATCTGGGCAACGGTGGTTTCGATCTCCATGTGCTCGAGCAGGTTCGGCGGGATTATCCGCTGAGCTTTCATGGGGTCGGGCTTGGCCTTGGTTCCGCGATATCGCTCGACACCGGCCATCTCGAACGGATTACTGCGCTAGTGGACCGGTTCCAACCGGCGCTCGTTTCGGAACACCTGTGCTGGTCGGCCGTGCCGACGCGACATGTGAACGATTTGCTCCCGTTGCCTTTTACCGCCGAGGCGCTCGACGTGGTGACTCGTCATGTCGATCAGATGCAGGCTGTGCTGAAGCGGACCATCCTCCTTGAAAACATCTCGAGTCATCTGCGTTTCCGGCAGAACGAAATGAACGAGATGGAATTTCTCACGGCGGTCGTCAGGCGGACCGGTTGTGGGATTCTGCTTGACGTCAACAATCTCTACGTGAACCAGTGCAATCACGGGGAAGATGCCTTGGCCGCAATCGACCGCGTCCCGGCGGACACGGTGCAGGAAATCCATCTGGCCGGACATCTCGTCACCGCGGATTCCGTGGTCGACCACCACGGGAGCCAGGTATCGCCCGACGTCTGGGCGCTTTACCGGCATGCCATCGATCGCTTCGGAGTGGTTTCGACGCTCATCGAATGGGATACCAATGTTCCGACGATCGAGGTGTTGCTGGAGGAAGCCGCGATGGCGCGCCAGTTGGTCGAGGCACAGTCGTTGAGGAGGCACGATGGACAAGTCGCTTAAAGAAGTGCAGCGCGAGTTCGTCGAAGCATTGTTGCATCCGGCTGCCGGGCAACGCGTGCTTGACACGTTGGTCGGCGAGGACACGCATAACCAGAACCGCCTTGCGCTCTATCGCGGGAATCTGACCGGAACGTGGCACAGCGTTCTGGCGTCGGCCTATCCGGTGGTGCACGCGCTCGTCGGTGAGGACTTTTTCGTCGCGTTGTCCCGCGAATATGGGTTGGCCGCTCCGTCCAGTTCGGGCGATCTCAACCAGTTCGGACATCGAATGGCAGACCTGCTGACATCGTGGCCACCAAGCGCGCCGTATCGTTATCTGGCAGACATCGCGCGACTCGAATGGGCTGTCCATCAGGCTTATTTTGCTGCGGATGTATTTCCGTGGTCAGTCGAGCGGTGGGCACGGCACGCGCCCCACGTGCTCGAGGCGGCTGCCATCTCGCTGAATCCTGCCGTTGCGCTGCTGCGTACGTCGACCTCCGCAGCCGACATGTGGATTGCGTATCAGGAATCCGGAAGCGAGTCAGTTGTACATGACATTGAGGCGCCACAATGGATCGTGGTTTCGCGCCCGTACTGGATTCCGAAGGTCCAGGCTGTGACGCCGGCGGCATTCGAGATGCTGGAGGCGCTGCGTCTTGGCGAATCGCTCGGGGCAGCACTTGATATCGCACTGACAGTTGACGGCAATTTCGATTTCGGAGCGACGTGGCGGAGCTGGATCGAGCAGAAGATCGTCGTTGCCGCAGTATTCAAATGACCAACGATAAAGATGGGAGATGTGTGATGAATGCAGTGGTTAAAGCCAGCCTGACAGCCGAGCGCTTCGACGCGGAACTGCGACGTTACGGCGGGGCACTCGTGAACCTCGGATTGCGATGGTTCGTGGGCTGGCAATTCTTCAAATCGGGACTCGTCAAGATCAGCGATTGGGGCAGCACGTTGTCGATGTTCCATGACGTCTACCACACGCCACTTTTACCTCCTGATATTGCGGCCGTGATGGGGGCCTTCGGCGAGCTCACGTTCCCGGTTCTGCTGTTTGTCGGATTCCTGTCGCGTCCGGCTGCCTTTGGATTGTTCTTCGTCAATGCAGTCGCCGTCATATCCTATCCCGATCTGTTCCATTTTGACTGTCCTGCAGCCATCCAAAGTCACCTGTATTGGGGCATTTCATTGTTGGTGCTGCTTGTATGGGGGCCGGGCATGCTGTCTCTGGATCACTGGCTGACGCGCAAACGAACGGGCCTCTGAGATGGACGCAGCACCTCCTCGGTCAGTCGGCGAAGACGCGCGTTCCGGCGCCGTGCGGTTTGGGCCCGGTCGCATCGCGTTGATCGTGCTCGTCGGAGCGTTGATCGTCGCGTTTTTCGGCTTCGGCGGGCTGCATTACCTGTCGCTCGATTATGCGAAGACTCAGCAAGCCGCATTTGTACACGTTCGCGACATGCATCCTGTCGCGACCTCGCTGGTTTTCCTCGCCGGCTACGTGATCGTCACCGCATTGTCGATCCCGGGAGCGACGGTGCTGACGCTGGCTGCCGGCGCGCTGTTTGGTGTCGTCTGGGGCGTCACGCTCGTTTCCTTTGCGTCAACGATGGGGGCCACGCTCGCTTTCGCCGCGTCACGGTACGTGCTGCGTGACGCCGTCGTGACGCGTTTCGCCAACCGGTTGGGGCCAATCGACGATGGCGTTCGGCGAGAGGGCTGGATGTATGTGCTGTCGCTGCGTCTTGTTCCGGCAGTGCCTTTCTGGCTCGTCAATTTGATAATGGGCGTCACCGCGATTCGACTGCGGACGTTCTACCTGGCGAGCCAGGTCGGCATGCTTCCGGCGACGATCGTCTACGTCAGCGTCGGCACTCGATTGTCGGAACTGACGTCGTTGCGCGGAATTCTGTCACCGGGGCTGCTAGCCGGTCTGGTTGCGCTCGCAGCATTACCGTACGGAACTAAGAGCCTCATGCGTGAGGTCCGCGCCCGGCGTCTGATGGCGCGTTGGCCGACCCCGAAACGGTTCGACTATAACGTCGTGGTCATCGGAGCGGGATCGGCCGGCCTGGTTACTTCGTATGTCGCATCGGTCGTCAAGGCCAAAGTGGCGCTCGTCGAGCGACATGCGATGGGCGGCGATTGCCTGAACACTGGCTGCGTTCCTTCGAAGGCCTTCTTGCGGTCTGCCGGCGTGGCGGCTGAATTACGCAGAGCAGCTGAATTCGGTGTCTGCGGGGTTGACGAGGTCCGCGTGGATTTCGGTTCGGTCATGAAGCGCGTCGCTCGAGTACAGGCGGACGTGGCGCCGCATGATTCGGTCGAACGTTACACGTCACTGGGTGTTGATTGCGTGTCGGGGCAAGCAATGATTACGTCGCCTCACGCCGTCGAAGTGACCGGTGGCGACGGATCGGTACGCACTCTGACGACGCGCAGCATTGTGATTGCCGCAGGGTCTCGGCCTGCTGTACCAGATATTCCGGGACTCGAGGAGGTCGGATACCTGACTTCCGATACCGTCTGGTCTCTCGACACGCTGCCGGCGCGCCTTGTGATCCTCGGCGGGGGCCCAATCGGTTGCGAGCTCACCCAAGGCTTCGCACGGCTCGGTGCGCACGTGATTCAGATAGAAAAAAGTCCGCGGTTGCTTCCACGGGAAGATTCCGATGCGTCGAACCTCGTCCTGGAACGTTTCCGTGCTGAGGGCGTTGATGTGGTCCTCGGGGCCGACGTCGTGCGTTGCGAGCGACGCGGCCAGGGGAAGGTTGTTGTGGTTCGCACGGCAGAAGGCGAGCGCGCTTTCACGTGCGATACGATTCTCTGCGCCGTCGGGCGCCTGGCCAACACAAAAGGGTATGGTCTGGAGCGGCTGGGAATCGCCGTAACGCCCGCTGGGGCGATCGAGGTCGACGACCGGTTGCAAACGCTTTTTCCGAACATCTACGCGTGCGGCGACGTGGTGGGGCCGTACCAGTTTACGCATATGGCCGCCCATCAGGCGTGGTACGCGTCGGTCAATGCGATGTTCGGGCGTTGGCATCGATTCAAAGTGGACTATCGTGTGACGCCCTGGGTGACATTTACCTCTCCCGAAGTCGCGCGCGTTGGACTCAACGAGTCGGATGCGGCGCGCCAAGGAATACCGTGCGAAGTGACGACGTTCCACCTGGATGACCTCGATCGGGCGATCGCGGATGACGGCACGGACGGCTTCGTCAAGGTGCTGACGCCACCGGGCAAGGATCGGATTCTAGGGGTAACCATTGTCGGCGAGCATGCATCTGCACTGCTAGCCGAGTTCGTTCTGGCGATGCGTCATGGCATCGGTCTGAACGGCATCCTGCGGACGATACACGTATATCCGACGCATTCGGAGGCCGCGAAGTACGCAGCCGGCCGTTGGAAGATGAAACATGCGCCGCAGTCTGTTTTGCGCCTACTGGGGCGCTATCAGACGTGGATGAGGCGAGGTTGAACACTGATCGCCGGCGCAGCTAAGGACGAGCAAATCATGTCAGGCGAGATGTTGACCTGTCGTGAGATCCATCGACTGATCGTCGAACGCCTGGATCGTACGCTGTCGACCGAAGAGGAAAGTTATGTCGCCCAGCATATTGCGACGTGCGCGGGTTGCCTTGTTTTTTGTGAGCAGATGGCGGCGATCCGTAAGGCGTGCGAGGCACTCAAGGAAGGAAGGGTGCATTGGGATGACACAAAGTAGTTCCGTCACGCAAATCCCCCAAGAATTGATATCGAACTCGAGCTAGCGGTCATGACCAAGTTGAAATCGTTATTCATCGACGCGTTCCTGGTGATGCTGGCGGCCTCGCTGCTACATGGGAGTATTGCGCTCTATCTGCACGGGATTGCGATAGAGTGGCTCGGCGTTGTCATCGCGTCGATGTCCAACCTGCTGTTCTTTTTCGGGCTGTTTGCTCGTGGTACGGCTCGAACGTCAAGGCATTTGTGGCCGTTGCTCGTTTCCACCACGTTCGGCGCTTCGATTGCGGTATGGGGTGCGTTAGCTCAGGTCAGCAATTGGCTTCCGTTGTTTTACGCGGGTTTCGTTCTTGCCGGATGCATGCTGTATGTCTTCTGGTATTCACGGCTTGGCCGCACGGACAATACGCTTTTGGAAGTGGGGCGACCATTGCCGCCGTTTGTGGTCGAGGATGTCGATGGTGCGACCGTGATGCTCGGACCTTCGTTCAGCAAGCCAGCAGTGCTGTTGTTTTTTCGCGGCAACTGGTGCCCACTTTGCATGGCCCAGATCCGCGAGATAGCGGCCCAATATCGCGAGCTTGACCGACGAGGCGTACGAGTCATCCTCATCAGCCCGCAGCCGCATGGCCACACTCGCGAACTGGCGCAGAAGTTCGCGGTCCCGTTCCACTTTTATGTGGATCGGGACAATCGCGCCGCGCAGGCGCTGGGAATTCTGGCGAAGGACGGCCTGCCTGCTGGTTTGCAGGCGCTCGGTTACGATTCGGACACGGTGTTTCCGACAGTGATCATGACTGACGCCACTGGCACGATCGTATTCGTTGATCTCACGGACAACTATCGGATCCGTCCGGAGCCGCAGACGTTCCTGCGCATCGCGGACGGGTGGCCTACCTGACCTGGCCGGGCTTCCCGGATTCACGTTGAAGCGCCAGGCGCCGCACGTCGCGCTAATACCGTCGGAAGCGGCACACGAATCGGCGATCGATGTGCCGTTTCCACCACCAGACCCATTCACCTTCCCACGACCAGGGCCCCCAGGTTGCGACCGCATGGCGTGAACCAGTTGCGATCAAGTAAAGGGCGCGTCGTTGGGGGTGAAAATCCTGCAAAGATCCGCCCATCAACACTGCCCGCAAATTGTGGGCGAGTATCGCCCCCTGGCGAACCGCATAGACGCCCGAGCGCACGACGCCATCATCGGGGAAACGTGCGCAGTCGCCCGCTGCGAACACGGCCGTACTGCCAGTCGAACGGAGTGATGCGTCGACTGTCAGATAACCCGCCTCATCGAGTGGCAGGCCGCTACCACGTAATAAACTGGGCGCCTGGGGGCCGGTCGCCAACACCACGAGCGCCGCCGCGAGATGTTGACCGCTCGACGTCTCAACCCGCATGTCGTCGACCCCGCATGCATCTTCATCAACAATCATCACGCCCCGCGCTTTCAAGGCGTTTTTCAGCCGCGTTTTGAGCGTCGAATTCTGAGTCGGTACGATACCGTCTCGACCTGCGAGCAGCGTGACATCGGCTCTGTAGCCCGAGGCAACGCGCAGCGCACACGCGATCTCGATGCCAGCCATGCCACCTCCGACGATGGCAATTGGCTCATTTTTTCCGTTGACCGTGTACTGCCGATATCGCTCGGCGAAGCGCTGTAGGGGGCGCACCGGTGCCACGCGGTCGGACGCATATTGAAGCCGGTCGATCGAGACGTCCGAGCCGATGTCAATGGAGAGCAGGTCGTAGTCGATTGTCCAGTTGTCCGCGAGCCGTATACATCGACTCGCGGTTTCAATCTCGCACGCACGTATGCACAGGAATTCCGCGTGCGCGGCAGCAGCAAGTCGATCGAGTGCGATGGCACACGCCGCGAGAGGGTAATGGCCGGCTATCCAGCCCGCCAGCATGCCGGAGTAGATCTGCAGGCGGTAAGGTGACACAAGGGTCACTCGGACATCGGGCAGTGGTGAGTCGGCTAACGATTCCAGGACATGGAGATTCGCGTGTCCGCCTCCCAGAAGCACAAGGTGCCGCGTCATAGTATCGGCACATTGGGCCGGGGCATGGTCGTCAGACGGACAAGATCCTCGGGGCGATCAATGTCCCAAAGCGGCGGCAGCTCGTGCCACGACGCACCGATTTGCCGTAGTCGCTCGCGCGTGCGTGTCATGACCTGATCGGTGCTCCACGGCATGTCGTCGAACAGTGCATCGAGCACGATCTCGCGTCTTGCGAGCGCGCCCCTTGCCGCGCCGATCAGCACATATCCACCATCCTCTGCAGGTATCGCAGCAACCTCGCAACCGTTAACCAGTGCTGTGAAGATTTGGTCAAAATGCTCAGCCTTGAGCACTGGGCAATCTGTGCCGACAATCAACACCGCGTCGGCATGCGGTAGCAGCCGCTGCATTGCGCACTTCATGCGGGCGCCGAGATCAGCACCTTGTTGCGAGCGCAAGCCAATGCCGAAATCGTCGCTTGCGTCGAGCAGGGCTGGATGGGCGAGCTCGCCGGCAATCCACAATGAACGCGGGTAGCCGGCACGGCATACGACGCCAAGCGTATATCGCAGCAAGCGATGATGAAGCGTGGCGGCGCCGTCGGCACCGAGTGCCGGGATCAGGCGGGTTTTGACCGCACCTGGGATCGGAGTTTTGGAGAAGACGGCGATGTGACACGAAGTTGACATGAGAAATCTCACTGCTCTTGAAAATCGCGGCAGCGCTTCGAGGGCGACTGGCCGGGGTCGTAGCGGTACCATCTCGCAAGCGTTTCGGCAGGCACACCGAGTGCGTACGCGAGACGCAGCCACCACATCAACAAAATGGTCCGGATCACGCCGTTCGCCTCCCAGCGTCGACCCGATGTCGTCACGCGGGCACGGAGGCAAATGGGTCGCGAGCGGCGACGCAGCCGCTTGCTGAACGAGATGTCTTCCATGATCGGGAGCGTCGGGAACCCGCCTTCCTGGGCGAAGGATTCGCGCGTACAGAAGATGGCCTGGTCTCCCGTCGCGATGCCGGTCAGGCGTGAGCGAATCGACATCATGTGCGCAACCAGACCGAGCAGCGGTCCGGTTCCGTCGATCCGCACGTCGAAGCGGCCCCAGGTACGGGATGGAGCATCCAGCAGCGCATCGCGAATCACGGTGTCGGCGAACGCGGGTAATGTGGTGTCTGCATGCAGGAACAGCAGGATGTCTCCGCCCGCGCGGCGCGCTCCGGCATTCATCTGTGCAGCACGCCCCCGCGGAGCGTGAACGACGGCGTCGCAAAATGGGGCTGCCAACGCTACCGTGTCGTCATCACTTCCGCCGTCGACTACGATGATCTGCGTGCCGCGATAGCGGAGCAGGGCCAGTCGGCGCAGGCCGACGCCGATCGTCGCCGCTTCGTTCAGCACCGGGATAATGATCGACAGCGTGACGTTCCGCGAGCTGTCCGGATGGCTGTGTGCCGTCGTCGCTATTTGCTCGCGTTTCGTATCCGCCGATTTCATCGCGTGCCTCAATCGCCAATGTATTTGCCGATGATTGCGGCCAGGCGCTCACGAGCCGCCGTGCCGATTGCCGCGGGCGGCGTCACCAGGGCCGTGCGCAGCGCGTCGTGGGCAGCTGATGACGGAGGCTCGTCCGCGATCAACGTAATCGCATGGGCAAGGATTCGCTTCGCGTTGCTCGCGTTGTGCTGCAGGTTCGCAATGGCCATTTCCACGGTGACACTCTCATGCGACGGATGCCAGCAATCGTAATCGGTGACCAGCGCGAGCGTCGCGTAAGCGATCTCCGCCTCGCGCGCGAGTTTCGCTTCCGGCACGTTCGTCATCCCGACGACCGAAGCGCTCCATTGCCGATACAGCATCGATTCCGCGAGCGTGGAAAAAGCCGGACCTTCAATGCAGACATAAGTGCCGCCGACGTGGACGGACACGTCCGGTGCCGCGCGCCTGATCGCCTCTGCAAGCACGCCGCTCAGCGCGGGACATACGGGTGTGGCGAAGGCGACGTGTGCAATGACGCCATCCCCGAAAAATGTGGAATCGCGACGGCATGTGCGATCAATGAACTGGTCGGGAAGGACGATGTCGCGAGGACGCATCGCCTCCTGTAAAGATCCGACCGCCGAGACGGAGAGCAGATAGCGCACGCCGAGCTGCTTGAGCGCATAAATGTTGGCCCGATAAGGGACTTCGGACGGCAACAGGGTATGGTGGCGGCCATGCCGTGCGACGAATGCGACGCGTACGCTGCCGAGCCAGCCTGTCACAATGCGGTCGGATGGCGAGCCGAATGGCGTTGTCACGTCGATTTCTTCGACGTCTGTCAGTCCGTCCATCTGATAGAGCCCGCTGCCGCCGATAATGCCGACGGTGATGTTATTGGCGTTCATGTCGATTCTCTCCTGTTACGTGCGGCTCGGTGGCGCGCTTCCGTCATTCAACGCGATATGTCGCGCAACGCGGCGTCGACGTCGTCGGAAAACGAGAGCGTCTTCGACGACAGCACTTCGAGCGAGCGGTCGTCGATAATCCGATAGTCGGCGGCGTGCGTATCGATCGCATGCCGGATTGCTGCGTCCCGGTCCCGAATCAATTCTTGTATCGATTCCTCGTACAGCGAGAAGACGGACGTCAACCACGCAGAGAGGAGTGGCGGGCCTGCGCCGTCAACGCGGAACGCTGCCGAAAGCGCGGCGACGCTGGCGCTGCTGCACCATCGGTCGCCCGTGACCCATTGGTTCACGGTGAAGATCTCAGTCGGCAAGCCCAACGCATTGACGGAAATCGCGACCAGATGCACGGAGTCGGGATCTTGCGTGTTCGCGTTGACCGTTGCATTGCCCGGAATGGGCAAGTCCTCTATGTTGCGAGCGCGCCGATCCAGGCGCGCGAAGGTATGAAAATGCCCGTTCTCGATCACGCCGGGCCGATCTTCTGGGCTGTGTGCGTGATAGAAATACTGGAAACCGCTTGCAGAAATCACGTCAGCAGACGGGTACTTGCGCCAGCATTCGAATGCCTGCTCGCCGGTCACGTGCTGCAGCAGGTTCTCGTTGCGTTTCGCAAGCGTGTCATAACAGCGAATGAGCGCCGTAGCCGCCTGTTGACGATTGTGTGCCGAGCATGTCCGCTTGACGTTCACGGAAATCGCCTCGATTGCGGGAGTGATATGTCTGGGATGACGGTGTCATCGGATAACGGGGCGGCCGGATGTGACGCCGCCCCGATTAATGTCGCTAACCCTTATTGGGCGCCACACTTGGCCGCGCATTTCGCGCCGCACTTTGCCCCGCACTTGGGTGCGCATTTGGCGCCGCACTTGGACGCGGACGCGGCAACATGCTTGACGTGTCGTTTCGCGCCGTGTTTGGCATGTTGCTTGGCCCCGCACTTTGCCCCACATTTTGCGCCGCACTGGGCAGCGCATTTCGGTGCACACTTTGATCCGCATTGCGCCATCGTCGCGTTGGCTTCGGTGGTTGCCGCCGCTGCCGGAAATGCAACGGTGGCTGCCGTCAGCGCAGCGATCGAAAGGGCGACCATCGACGACTTCTTCATCTTGCTCTCCTGTGACTTGTCGAGTTGCTTGGGAACTGTTCCCAGCCATTAGTCGGTGGAGAGCGCCACCTTTTACATTTATTTTGCGACTGGGTCGACACTTGGCACGGCTAGTGCGTTCACCATTGCCTCCAGTGCCTTTCCCTTGCCTTCGACGCCACGGAAATACCACGGCACCATCGCAACGGCGCCGATGAGCCAGAACGAAGCGAGCACGAGCAGTGCAGGAATCATGCCCGACGTATCGGCGATATAGGTGAGCAGCAATGGCGCGGTGAACGCGCCGATGCGTCCGACCGCTACCGATATGCCAATACCCGTCGAGCGAAGCTGCGTCGGGAAGATTTCGGAAAAGGTTGGGTAGGCGGAGACCCAGCTTCCGGTCGCGAATAGGTTGGCGAGCGTGAATGCCGCCAGAACCCAGCGCCAATCGTGCGTGGTCATTGCCGCAGCCATCAGTAGCACGCCGACAGCAGCAAGCGCATATGAAACGGGCACGGTGATTTTGCGTCCGGCGCTGTCAAGCAGGGTGGCAACGATGAGGCCACCGGCAAGTGCGCCGACATTGCCGATCAGATAGAACCAGGGGACAAACGCGGAATCCACATGGACTGCAGGCAGGATAAACAGGGCGAGGAAAGCGAACAGGCCGTAATAGCCGGCTGCCTCGGAAAAATCGAGTGCGCAGCCGAGCGCAAGACGTCCCGGATGCATCCGTATCAACTCGCGCGACTGGGACCAGAAGTTCCGCCTTATAGTAGGCTCGGGCGTAAAGTCTTGCTTGCCGGTCAGGCGCGTGTCGGAAAACCGACCACGCTCGATATCGTCGATGATGGCGGACGCAGCACGTGTGTCACCGTGGGCGAGTAGCCATCGCGGTGACTCAGGAATGTAGCGACGTGCGAAGGCGGCCGCGACCGCAACGACGGCGCCAAAGCCGAATGCCGCACGCCAACCGATGTCGGTCGGAAGCTGATTGATGAGCAGTAGCGTCACGAGCGCCGCAAGAATCGCACCGATGGACCAAAAGTTCATCACGGTTGCGTTTGTCTTGCCCCGGTGTCTCGCCGGAATGAACTCGCTGATGGCAGCGTTGATGGCTGCGTATTCTGCGCCGACACCAATTGCAGTGACGAAGCGAAGCACCATCATCGACGCGTAATCCCATGCGAAGGCGGTGAGAAACGTGAACGTGCCGTACAGCAGAAGTGTCAGCAGGAAGAGTCGTTTGCGGCCGTATCGGTCGGCCAAGTAACCAAAGCCGTATGCGCCGACCATGATCCCGACGAACCAGATGCTAAGAATCCAGGACGCCTGGGTATTGCTCAAATGCCACAGTGTCTTGAATACAGAGATGACGTTGTTGACGATCGTCACTTCGAACGCGTCGAGCAACCAACCGACGCCAAGCGCGATAGTGATGGCAGTGTGGACGCGGTTCCATGAAACATCGTCCAGGCGGCGAAGAGAAAGAATTCGCGAGTTCATGCTGGTACTCCCGGAAGCGGCGCACGACGCTTGCCGCGTTCACTCAGATTGGTGACTGATACCTTCAACGCGCGTCTTTCGACGCTGCGTCCGGCGATTGGTCAGGCGTCGCCGCTGAGCGGCAGGCACGCCGCAAAAACTGAACGTTGCTGCGATAGTTGCGGCACGCGCTGCACATCAGGATATGCAATCGCATGTCGAGTGATTCCCGAAGATTGAGGCCCTCGTCGGCCTCCTTTGACAGCAGTTCGGTTGTTTCCTTGCATGTCAGCATTTTCGATTGCCTCGCTCGTTGAACCATTTGGTCTGAAGGCATACCCGCAGTGCCATTCGCGCCCGGTGGAGAATCACACCGCAATTGGATTTGGTGATCGCCAGTTCCGCGGCCACGTCTTCAGGTTCCAGTTCCAGAAATTCCCGCATCATAAACACTCGGGCGGTCGAGGGCGGCAGCCGGTCGAGGCAGGTCTGGAAGACCGTCCAGAACTGCTGCTGTTCGAGCGTCGCCTCGGGATCGCCCCAGAAGGCGGGCCGTTCGTCGACTTGCCAACGATCCCGTTCATCGAACAGCGCATCGAAACTGTCGGCGGGAAGTTCATCGACCTCTTGCGATGAGGTGAAGCGCTTCCGTGAGCGCATGATGTCGATGATCTTGTTCTTGAGGATCGCGAACACCCAAGTGCTCAGTTGCGCGTTCCCGCGAAAGTCCGCCATTTTGCTCATCGCGGCGAGCATGGCATCCTGAACGGCGTCTTCCGCAGCGGCGTCGTCGCGCAATTGGAGTCTCGCGAAGCGCAGCATGTTGCTGCGCAGTTGCGCCAATTCAGCTCGCGAAATGTTTGCGTTGACGTCGCTCATCACCACTTCGTCCCGACCAAAAGGAAGGAGGTACATCGTGCATCCTCGCCATTCGTCCACCGCTGCATGTCGGCTTCCTTGTTTTAGAGTGAAGTTGTCAACTGGACCAGCCAGTCGGGACTGTGTGACAGAAGCATTGCCTGTAGGGCTTTGTCGGTACCAGACAGGATAAGCGCGCCCACGGCAACGAAAAGTCCGCCGAGCGCGCCCCGCCCGATCCGGCCGAAGCGGCCCAGTCCTCCGCGCAGCTTCCCGATCGTCGCGCGCGACATCGCACCCAGCGCGAGCAGGGGGACCGCGGCGCCCATCCCGAATACTGCCATCAGCGCAGCAATGTGCATCAGATCTTGTCCTTGAGACGCGAGCGTGGATGCGGCTCCCAGGGTCGGTCCGACACACGGGCTCCAGACGATACCGAGCAGCATTCCGATCGCGAACTGCCCCACAAGACCATCACCACGAATGCCCGCGAGCAGGCGCTGGGCCATATTACCGACCGGTGAGAGCGCGCGAGCAAACAGGTGCTGCATTGTCCCGAAGGCCATCAAGAGCCCGAACACCACCATCAGTACTGCGGCGAACACCCGGAAGGTGTCGCCCGTCAATCCAATAGTCGAACCGACAGTGGCAACGAACAGGCCAATCGCGGTGAACGACACGCCCAGGCCGGTGGCAAGCGCCAAGTTGCCGAAGCGATGGGCAGATAGCGCAGACGCAGCGAGGACGGGGAGCAGCGGCAGTGCGCACGGGGACAGCGTGGAGAGCGCGCCGGCCGCGAACCCGACGCCGTAGGTGGCTGGCCCAAAGACAATCACAATGCCTTCCCCCACGTCGCCCGAATGGCCTGCTCATCCGTTTCGCCGGTCGATCGCGCAACTTCGCGACCGCCGCGGAAAACGACAAACGTCGACTGCTGGGCGACGCGCAGCGCTTTCTCGAGCGCCGTTTCCTTGTCGAAGTCGGCGACGAACACCGTGACATCCTTCATTTCGCTTGATGTGGCCAGTCGGTCGACAGCAGGTTGCTGAGCGCGGCACGTCGGACACCAGCTGGCGTGGAACCAAATCACGACCGGCTTGCCGTGAGCCAGCGCCCCATCGAACTGGGCCTTGTTATAGGGCTGCGTTCCGGCGAACGCGGAGGCCGAGGCGCCGAGGAAGGTCAGCAAAAAAAATCCTTTCAGCAGCATTTTGAGCACGGTATTTTCCCTCGCTTGTGGTTTGAGATGCTTCATCCCTTGGTTAGACGGGATCGGATCGCGATGTTTACGGCTTTTAGCGATGTCGTCCTGGCGCCATGGCAGGCTGCGGAAACATGCGGACGAACCGGTCGTCGAATGGCGGCACTTCAACCCGCGTTCGCCACGTCGGGTCGGCCCAACAGGAGTGGGCGCGCGAACAGAAAGGTTCCAGTCAGCACGAGCGTACCGGCTGCGACGCCAATCACGAATCCCCAACCGGGATCAGGGATGACTTGCGGCAGCAGTCCGATAGCCAGCGCGGGGGGCAGATGCAGGCTGAACGCTCGGAGCGCGGCGATTCCAGCCAACAGCGCAACGGTGACCGATAAGGGCCCGATGCCGAGCACCAGGACGGCAATGACGCCGACGGCAGCGGTGATCGTGCAGGCCAGAGGCAAGGAAATCGGGCGTTTGGCCCATGGACAGACATCCGCATGCGCGAACATCTCAAACGCGATCACGACGAGTGGTGGAAACAGGATGAGCCGATTCCCGGTAACAGTGGCGATACCGTAAGCCAGCAGAAGAAAACCGACAAAAACCGGGAGCCACGCGTAGCGCCGGGGCGAGCTTTCCAGTTCGTCATCGACCGAATCACCGGGGTGGCGGGGTGTCGAGCGAAGCCTTGTGGAGAACACGCGCCGATAGATGAGGGACAGCAACCCAAGTAAGCCGGTTACGGCGGCGATCGACACGGGATACCACCAACTTGTGACGCCTAGCGCGAGCGGCAAGAATCCGGCGGAAATCGCCGGCGCGATTGGAGAGCGCAGGATGCGAATCAGGAGCATTGCGCTTGCGATGGACAGGGCCGCGGCGCCAAGTCCATAAGGCATGCTGCGCGCGATCGCCGTGCCGAAGACCGCTGCGGCAACTGGAGTGACAGCCAGCATGACTGGGGCGCGCGCCCAGACGCCGCCTGGACGGGTGAACACGTCGTAGGCCAGTGCGCCGAGCTCAGGAAAAAGCACGTAGATTGCGCCCGTAATGAGCGCCGCCTTGGCAACACCCGCGAGGAATACAAGCGAAAGAAATTCGCCCAGAAGGAGAAATCCGGAAGTCATTGCGCCGTTTCGGGAGGGTCGTACCGGTTGCTGCGGCCATTGCGATCTCGCGCACTGGCCGGTGGTGAAGGGACATGTAGGATGTGACGCGCGATCGCCGGTTTTTTTACTAACTTTTAGTTATAAGAAGAACCCCTCCCACCAAGATTGTGTAAACGGAACGTGGCTCGCACGTCGAATCAACAAGTTGCAAGCCTGCAAGGAATCCACCATGCACGATACGTTTCCGTTATTGCGCGAAACCGATTTTCCGCGTATCCGGCGCCGCTCCCTCGATTGTCTACAGGTCAATCTGGGGTACCGGTGCAATCAGTCGTGTGTCCATTGCCACGTCGCCGCAGGCCCGACGCGCACCGAGGAGATGAGCCGCGCTGTCGTGAATGACATCCTTAGGGTCCTCGCGAAGCACCAAATTGGCACCCTCGACCTCACCGGTGGCGCTCCGGAGTTGAATCCCCATTTTCGATTCCTCGTGCATGAGGCGCGTGCGCTCGACGTGCACGTCATCGACCGCTGCAATCTCACCATCCTCGAGGAACCGGGGCAAGAGACGCTTGCCCGCTTCCTGGCGGACCACGCGGTCGAAATCGTGGCGTCGCTTCCTTGCTACTCGGCAGAAAACGTTGACCGGCAGCGCGGCGATGGTGTGTTCGAATCAAGCATTCGCGCACTGGTTCGCTTGAACGCGCTCGGGTATGGCGACGAAAGCGAAGAGCGCCATGCGCTCAGTCTCGTCTATAACCCGCAGGGCCCGGTTCTGCCGCCGGATCAACAGGCACTCGAGGCGGATTATCGCCGGATCCTTGGCGAGCAATTCGGCATTCGATTCACCCGTTTGTTGACTCTGGCGAACATGCCGATCCAGCGCTTCGGCAGCACGTTGATCTCGAAGGGCACATTTGCAGCATACATGAAACTGCTCAGAGACAACTACGTTGCGGCCAATCTCGACAGCGTCATGTGCCGCAGCTTGATCAGCGTCGACTGGCAGGGATATTTGTACGATTGCGACTTCAATCAAATGCTCGGGATACCGATTTCGAATAAGGAGGGCAGGCGTGCGTGCGTGGCCGACCTGCTGGAAGACGATTTTGTCGGCGCAATGGTTCGCGTTGCGGATCATTGCTTTGGTTGCACGGCGGGGCAGGGCAGCAGCTGTTCAGGCGCATTGCATCCGTCGTCGGTCGTCGCTTGACGTCGTAAGCAATGGATGATCTTGCCGATAGAGGGGCGCCTGGAAGGTTGTGTCCTTTCGATTATCACTACGGTGCCGCGACGTTCAACCGGAAGGCCGACCTGGAAGCGACCACGCTCTACGTCGTCGGCGGGCTGTACGGAAATCGTCCTGCGCTGGATGCGGTCGAACTTATGGCGAGCCTTGAGAGGGCTTCGCTGATCTTCAATGGCGACTTCCACTGGTTTGACCGGAATGGTGCCATCTTCTCCCAGGTCGATTGGCGTGTCCGTCGCCATCATGCGCTGCGCGGAAACGTCGAGACCGAGTTGGGCCGCGTGCACGATCTGGGAGCCGGATGCGGATGCGCATATCCGCCGGAGGTGACGCAACAAACGGTAAACCGGTCCAACGCCATTTTGCGCGACCTCCGCCATACTGCTGAACGACGTGGCGGGCAAGCTGCCTTGGCCGATTTGCCGATGACGCTTGTCGTCAAGGTCGGCCGGTTGCGCGTTGGTGTCGTACACGGCGACTGCGAATCGCTGGCCGGCTGGCGTTTTTCGGCCGCCGTATTGGATCGGGCCGAGACGCCTATATGGCTTGAGCAGGTGCGCAGACAATCGCGAATCGATGTGTTCGCTTCATCCCACACCTGCCTTCCCGTGATGCGTTCATTCGCTCTGCAATCCGGGCCACTCGTCGTCGCGAACAATGGAGCGGCGGGTCTGCCAAATTTTGCGCGAACGACATACGGAATCGTGACACGGATCGGCACGAGGCCTTCACGCCGACGCCCCCTTCATCAGGTGAAACTGCACGGCGCCTACATCGAAGCCATCCGATTGGACTACGATTATTTGCATTGGCACAAGGAATTCCTGTCCCAATGGCCGAGCGGTTCCGAGGCGTGGCTTTCATACTGGGAGCGAATCGTTGACGGGCCGAATTACTCGCCGACACAGGCCTATCCAGAACTCGAGCGACATTCTGGATTCGTTGACGGGGCCAGCGAAATACCTCTTATATCGGATATCCGTATCACGCGTGTTCCGTAGGCGAGACGCCCGCGACCTCTCGTTAAACTGTGTAAACGCGGTTATCCGAACCCGACTAAGTATCGGGAGGGTCACTTCGATTGACGAAGATTCCGTCGACTGAACTCGGATTCGCGTGGCGAAGCACCACGACCACCGCATTGACGCGCGATTCGTCAGGCAGAACTATGCGAAGAGGAGGGAGCCATGGATTTCTTCTGTTCCGCGATCGGTCGACGCCTCGCGCGGTACTTGTCCGCTCCGGTCAAAACGAATGATATCGCGCCAGCGACGCGTCCGGACACTCTGCTCAAGCATCTTATGCCGGGTGACGTCGTCTTAGTTGAAGGCAATTCGCGCATCAGCGGTGCGATCCGTTATCTGACGCAATCGACCTGGTCGCATGCCGCGCTGTATGTGGGCCATCATGCTTCCGGAAAAGCCAACGCGTTTGTCGAGGCCGACATTCTTGAGGGGGTGCGAATCACAGGGATCGATCAGTTTTCCTGGTACAACACGCGCATTTGTCGGCCTGTTGGCTTGTCCGAACGGGATGCTGTTCGCGTGTGCGAATTCGCCATTGCCAGGATTGGTCAGCAGTATGACCTGCGCAACATTATCGATCTTGCGCGCTACCTACTCCCGACGCCCCCAGTTCCGCAGAGGTTTCGCCGACGCATGCTTGAGCTGGGGAGCGGAAGTCCGACACGGGCAATTTGCTCGACGCTGATCGCGCTCGCCTTTCAGTCTATCGGCTATCCGGTTTTGCCCAGCATGCGCAAGGAAAGCGCGGGCATTCCCGGCTGCGAGTCGTGCTTCAACGAGATCCTGCGCGTACGCCACCACAGCTTATTTGTACCACGCGACTTTGACCTTTCCCCCTACTTCTCGATCGTCAAACCTGCGATCGAGGAGCACTTCGATTACACAAGTCTTCTCTGGGAGGAAAATCCAGGAGAACTCATTCCAGTCGCCGAGGCAGGCAGCATCGTGTCGGCAGACCGATGCCGAGGCTAGCTTTAGCGTCGCAAATTGCTGTAACGACGACCAACGTCGTCCGTCTAATGTTGGGATGGCGATCAGAGACATCCTCCGACCATGCCTCCCCGCTTCGGCATGGGCGTTCACCCGCTTCGAGGACATTGCACCCGGGCGGGTTCTTTTTTTGGTCCCTCTTCAAACTGGACCAAGATGGGTTGGAGTTGCATGGAAAGGCGTTTGCACAATAGGTCCGTCAACTTGTCAGGTGCGCTTCAAATTGCCTCTTTGCGAAGATCTTGCACGGAGCGTCAGCGACGAGCAGGTCGTGGCCACCCGGTCGATCGCTGGTAAGCTGCATGCAATGGGTTCCCGACTTTTGTATGTCGGCACGAACGCAAAGTCGTTGCGCCTATAGTCGTGGCCGGTCAATAAGGTGCGACGGCCCGCTTTGTTATAGGCCTCTCTCATCGGCTTCATTGGCGATGGATTCGAGACGCTCAAGATCCTTGGCGCGATCGACATCCCATAGGGCGGGCTGCTCATGGCATTCGGCCGAAATCCATCGCAATCGCTCGCGAGTGCAAGCCATAACTTGCGCGGTGCCCCATGGCATGTTGTCAAACAACGCGTCGAGCACGGCATTGAGCCGCGCACGTTCAGCGTTCGACACGCCGATAGCCACATAGCCACCGTCTTCGGCTGGTATTGCCGCGACTTCGGCCCCATCGCGCAGCGCTGCGAACATCTGCTCAAGGTGGTGTGCGTCGAGAATCGGACAATCCGCGCCGACAATTGCCACTGCATCGGTCTCGACAAGCATCGTGCGCATCGCATGTTTCATCCGCGCACTGAGATTGGCACCGCGCTGCTTACGCAGCGCGATGGCAAACTCCCGGCTAACGGCGTGCAGCATTGGATGAGAGGAATCGCCCGCGATCCACAATGAGCGCGGACAGCCGGTGTTGCATACGGTGTATAGCGTGCGTCGCAGCAGGCGTTGATATAGGGCTGCCGCGCCATCGGCACCTAGCATCGGAATCAGTTGGGTCTTGACCTCGCCGGGAATGGGCGGCCTGGAGAAGATAGCGACATGACTTGCGGTCAACATAAGGACGATATCGAGGTTCGACGTACGGGGAATCGACTGTCGCGGCTGTGTTCAAAGCTGTAATGACCGTCGACGGGGTGGCACTTAGCGGGCCCCGCGAATGGTTCGCGGCTGTCGATAACTCAGCGCGTTCGGCGTTCATTGACAGCATCGCACGTCCGCGACCGACAGAACGTGCCGATGATCGCGGATGCGTTGCTGGAAGCGGACCAATATGCATACCTCAATGCAAACGCTTGCTCGCGCCCATCAGTTTTTCATGACGATATCGACGGGCAATCCACACCGACCGACGGACTTCACGATGAGGGGGCACACTGTATTCGTGTCCGCAGGCGGTTATTTTTGCGTGCATTCAAACTTTCCCCTTGCTGTCTCATACCGGAGAAGCTTCATGTTTGAATCGGCGGGCGCGTCGTTGCAGCCGACCAGTATCGCGATTACCCGCTGCCGATTGTCTCGGATGGATATTCGACATTCGTTCACGGAGGAGGTCGGGCCGGCGTGCAACACAGCAGCATTGTGAAAGAACGCCACCACGGTTGGACGCGCGGGTCATTGAACTGCACACTTTGCACCACATTTTTCCGCGCATTTGGCACAGCATCGGGCCCCGCACTTGGCGCCCGCAGTGATGCCGTACTTGACCATTGCCAACTCAGTTTCCGTCGTCGCGGTGGCCGCAGGAAATGCGATTGCGGCAGCGGTCAGCCTAGCAATCGAGAAGTCGATTGTCGTCGACTTCGTCATTGAATCCTCCTAAGAGTGGTTAGGTTCATCAAACGATCCCTCGACCATTAGTCGCCGACGGGCCGCACTTTTTACATCTTTCTGTGGCATCGCGTTGAGGGGCGGTTTTCGGTTTGCTTGCGCGGCGGGCGGCGTATTTTCGGCCGACTCCGATGGGAGACATCGCGAAGGTGATAGACGATCTGCTGAAGCCCAATATCAAGTGTGACCAACGTTCGGGGTAGCCCTTCGCGATGTACCGATTCCGCACACGCCGTACCAATCGTCTGACAGAAAAACATGCGATCTGATCGGCACAACGTTGCCACATTGGCGGGCAATGAAGAAAGGGCGAATTGTTGACAACCCTATGTGTCTTGCGACCCATCGAGAGCGAAATGAGTCAACGATGCTGTGCATCGATCAGGAACCCGCTGCGAATCTCACGATAGTCGACGGTCCTGCCTCCCACGCCAGCATCAACGTGATAGCGATCAATTCAAACGAAGATGGCACATCAAATTTTATTTGACTCGCCAGTTTCGTTTGAATCGGATTGGTCAATCGATTTTTAAAATCTTTATTTGCATATGTTGGCATCAATGTTACCTGTTTAGATGAATTCGTCGATTGACAGATAAATACGTCGCAGCGAAATTAACCCGCGACATTGAATCGGACGGAGACAAAGGCACGTCATGCGCCATTTCGAATGGAATAACGACAGCCACACCCATCGGACCTTTTTCTATCGCCGATCGTGGGACGACGGCAGCTCGCCGGAACGCAGATAAGACAATTGAGGAGGAGAATCATGAAGGCGAATCTCATTTTGGCGCTCGCGCTGTCGGTGCCTCTTCTTTCTGCCTGTGGAGGCGGTGGTGGTGACGGATCAAATCCGTCGGCATTCACCGAATCGAGCCTTTGTCCGCCATCGTCGGACTACAACACCGTCTACACGGGGGGCACGGGGAGCGGCGAACTCGTCAAGCTGCAGCTCGACACCACCAAGATGACTTGGCAACTCACCTATGTCGAATCGCCGGTGCCGCGCACGACTAGCACCGTCACGCCGACTCGCGCCGGCACCATTGACAGCGGCACGCTCACGCAGGAAACAACGCTGCCGACGACGAAGCAGAACATTTGCACGTACCGCCTCAATGGCGCGAGTCTCGATCCGAGCCGTCCGGCGCGTATCTTCGTCGGCTTCGGCGTCGCAGGCGGCACGATTCCCGGCAAGGAGATCCAGTTCAACGGCGTGCTCGGCCAGGCAGCCGTGCCCGACACGAAATTCCCGTACTACCCGTTCATCGGCTTCTCGTCGATCGAAACCGACATCACGAAGGTCGCGGGCACGTACAGCCATGTCGGCTTCGGCGAAGTGCCGTCGCAGAACTTCGCGCCGGCGTCGATTGATGCGAAGGTGACGATCAACGCGGACGGCACGTGGACCAAGTGCGACTCGACCGGCCAGTTCGCCGGTGGCGCATGCGTGCAGCAAGGCACGAACTTCGTGCAGTCGGCCGACGGCAGCGGCGCGTTCCAGTCGAACAACTACGCGAGCCAGCTGAAGCCGACGCTGTCGGCGACGCCGCAGGGCAAGGGCTTCATGATCGTCGGCAAGCTGCGCGACCAGCTCGTGCCGATCCTCGTGCGCACGGGCGTCGCGAACCCGAATCCGACGCCTGACAGCAACGGCGTGCCGGGGCTGACCGCAGACGACGAATCGAGCATTTCGATCCTCGCGCCGCAGACGGCGATTGCACTCGACTCGCAGAATGGCGAGTACATCGGCGTCGACAGCGCGTTCAACTATCGGACCACCGCGCTGATCGACAAGCAGGCGACGCTGCTCGATCCGTTCCAGCCGTCGCAGGCCTCGCTCGCGACCGCGCTCGACCTTGACTACACGCAGCGGGTGCCGGGCACGGTCACGACGATCCACACGGGCGCGAGCAGCTCGGCCCCGACCGGCAAGTTCATCTTCACGGGTGGTGTGTTCGGCTTCCTCGACATGGCCAATGCGTCGTCGCCGTATTTCACGATCGGCGCGTTCGTCCAGTAAGCGCGCACGGGAGGCCGTCATGAAGAAGATTGTTCTCTGCGCGGCGGCCGGCGCCGCCGCGCTGGCACCGCTCGCGGTGCGCGCGCAGAGTGCCGGCAGCACAGTGGTCACGCTCGGTTGGCTCCACATCATGCCGCAACAAAGCAGTTCGCCTTTTACGACCGACGTCGCGCCCACACCGATCAACACGCCATTGCGCGTACCTGCGTCGTTCACGTCGCCAGGCACCGGGCTGCACACGAGCGGTGCTGAGACCGTGGGCCTTACAGTCAGCCATTTCCTTACCGATCATATCGCAGTAACAACGTTGGCGGGGGTGCCTCCTCTGTTTCATGTGTCGGGACGTGGCACGGTCAAACCACCCGGCCCGGCCGGCGCACTCGGCTCGCAGAATATCGGACTCGCGTCGATCAATCCGGTCGAAAAAAGCGTGCGCGGATGGACTCCAGCCCTGATCCTCCAGTATTACTTCGCGCAGGCGAACGCAAAACTTCGGCCGTTCCTCGGTCTCGGCGTGTCGTACGCCTGGTTCAGCGACTTACAACTGAGCCAGAACTTCGTGACCCAAACCCAGAATAACTCGGCGCCGTCCTTGCTGCGGGCGCGGGCAAGCCGGGATTGACACAGGTGTCGGCGAAAACGTCATCGTCTTGGGCACCCGTCTTCAACGCGGGACTTGCCTTCAACATCACTGACCACTGGGGATTTGTCGCGTCGGTCACATATATTCCGCTCAAGACCACATCGACCACGACGATCAGGGCTGCCGATGGCACGGTGCTGGCACAGACGAGAGCCGAGCTAACAGCTGACCCGATCATCAGCTACCTCGCGCTGTCGTACCGATTCTGACAACCGGATTGACGCGAGCCGCTCATCACGGATCGTGCAATGGAACTGAGAGTACCGGCGAAATACGGGCGATCCGAGCGTTCAGGTGAGGCGCGCATGAGTTCTGCCGAGCTCTCATGCCTCGTCACACGGCCAGTGCAGGCGCGTCCGGGATCCCATTTCTCCGCCTTTGGCACGCTTTACACAGTGAGGGTTCGCCGATCTTGCCCGCCGCCGTTCGAAATTCATGCAAACGGCAACGGGACGTGATTGCTGGTAAACGAATCCGGAGTTGCTCGTCTAATAGACAAACGAGGAGGGTGTCCTCTGGTTTCTCTGGTCAAAGGATGGAGGTGTTCATGGATCATTTGCAGTCGATCAAGCTGTTCGTCAAGGTTGCCGATTTCGGCAGCTTCTCGGGGGCGGCGAACGCGATGGACATTTCCAGGGCAGTGGCGACACGACACATCGCGGATCTCGAAGGACAGCTCGGCACCCGGCTTTTCAACCGCACCACGCGCAGGCTATCGTTAACCGAATCCGGTCAAGTCTATTTGGAGCGCGTCCGCCAGATTTTGATGGAGCTCGACGATGTCGAGCGAATGGTCATGGCGCGAAATCGCGAGCCCGTTGGCATTCTGCGAATCGCCGCACCTGTCGTCTTTGGACTGCAAAACCTCGCGCTCGCGTTGCATACCTATACGCAGCGTTACCCGAAGGTAGTTCCCGACTTGACGCTTGTCGATCGACAGGTGGACCTTGTCGCTGAACGCATCGACGTCGCCATCGTCATTACGCGACAGATGAGCGGAACGAGCGCCGTGGCTCGTCGCTTGACAACAGGGTGTATGACAGTCTGTGCCGCGCCTGCCTATATTGAGCGGCACGGTAAACCGACCCATCCCGGTCACCTGGACAAACATCAGTGCTTGAGCCTGCCAGACGAATTCCGCGGAGGCGATCTCGAGTTCACGAATGCCGCCGGTACAGTGCAAGTGTGTCCTCCGAACGCGGTGATCGCGAACAACACTGCAGTACTTCGTCAGTTCGCGTTGCTCGGCACAGGTATTGCGATTCTTCCAAGCTATCTGATCCACAATGACATCCTGCGAGGAACATTGGTTCCGCTGCTTAGCGACTATAAATTGCCGCAGTTCGAGATCAAGGTGGCCTACCCAGCCCGGTCCCACTTGTCGGCGAAGGTGCGAACGTTCATCGATCATCTGATTGCGTATTTCGCAGAATCACCGGGCTTACCAACGTCCGAAAACACGGTTAATAACAGCAAGCATATGTGTCTGCAACTCGAAGCAGCTTGATTGTCAAATAGACTGTGTCGGGAGGAAATTGCATAAAAACTGCGCCGCCCAAGGATGCTCAGGTGCTAGCTCATCAAGGTATCGCGGTCAGCCGCGCGAACACCCCAACCGTCCTGAATTATCCACCTGTGTAAGCAGGTAATTTCGGTCACGCGCGTGGCCAATCTGATTACAAAGCGCACACCGGTCCGAAATTCGGTTGACGTTGTGAGTTGTTGTAAACGGAACATGTCTCCGGCGTCTAACAGACTGTTGGAGTGCCTGCCGTGATCCGGCGGGAGGAGTAAGGTGGAGGACACCCTTGAGCCGGACTCGATGTGCAGAGCCGACAGCTACACCGAGTCGATATTTTCGATGAGAAAACTGGCTGACGTCGCGCCAGCCGATCGTCCGCTGCGGCCTATTCGCCTTTGATCGAACGACGCGCTCAAGCGCACGACCCGTTGCGGCGTGCGATTTTGAGAGCGCCTGACAAACGCAACCCAGTCAGCGATGAGAGTATGACGAAACGAATCAGCGACACCGAGTTCGTGCACCCCACAGCGTGTTATCCGCGTCGTGGGAGCTCGACCTGTTCGGTCGCGTGCAGAGCCTGAAGGACCTGGCGCTCGCGCTGTACTTCACGACCGCGCACGCTCGGCAGGCGCGGGAGATCGCGCTGGTGTCGCAGGTGGCGGACCAGTACCTGACGCTGCTGTCGACTGACGATCTGCTGAAGGTTACGGAAAACACGCTGAAGACCGCGCAGGCGTCGTACGACCTGACGAAGCTACAGTTCGACAACGGCACGGGCTCGGAACTCGACCTGCGCCAGGCGCAGACAGTCGTGGAGACTGCGCTCGCGAACCAGCATGCGCAGGCGCTGAGCTTGCTGGTGCTGCTGATCGTCGAGCCGCTGCCGGACGACCTGCCGCCCGGCATGCCGCTCGACGCGCAGAACTTCCTGACGGACATCCCCCCGGGGCTGCCGTCGGATCTGCTGACGCGCCGTCCGGACATCATGGAAGCGGAGCAGAACCTGCTCGCCGCGAACGCGAACATCAGCGCGGCGCGCGCGGCGTTCTTCCCGAAGATCTCGCTGACGGGCGCGTTCGGTACCTCGAGCCCGGCGCTCGGCGAGCTGTTCAAGGCAGGCACCGCGGCATGGTCGTTCGTACCGCAGATCACGATGCCGATCTTCGAGGGTGGACAGAACCTCGCGAACCTGAACCTTGCGAACGTACAGAAGAAGATCCAGATTGCAAACTACGAGAAGGCGATCCAGTCGGCGTTCCGCGAAGTGTCGAACGGGCTGGCCGCGCGTGGCACGTACGACCAGCAGGTCGCCGCGCTCGAGCGCAACGAGCATGCGCAGCAGCGCCGTTACGATCTGTCGGACCCGCGCTACAGGAACGGCGCCGACAGCTACCTGTCGGTGCTGACTGCGCAGACTGACCTGTACTCGGCGCAGCAGTCGCTGATCAGTGCGCGCCTCGCGCGCTGGACCAATCTCGTTGACCTGTATCGCGCGCTGGGTGGTAGTTGGATCGAGCGGGCCGGCAAGACATCGCGCCCCGCCGATCAACGGACCGACAACGGGAACTCGTCCGATGCACCTGCGTCGAGTCGGGCTGACATGTCCGTCAGAAAGCCTGGCATCCAAGCAAGCTGACGATGGCTCGCAAGACGAAGGAAAAGGCATTGCTCACGCGCGAATCCATTGTTGACGCGGGTGAGCGCCTTTTTGTCGAACGAGGCGTTCGGCCAGTTTCCCTCGAGGAGATCGCGGAATCGGCTGGCGTAACACGCGGCGCGTTGTATTGGCACTTCAGCGGAAAAGGCGATCTGCTTCTCGAGATATTCGTCAGACTGCGCGCCCGAATGCGAGGGGAGTTGATCGAATTGACTCAATGCCGAAGTCGCGACATGGCATTGCGCAACGTCACGCGCTTTTGCCGGTTGATGTTGTCGGACGGAAGCAGGAGAAAGGGCAAGGGTGAGCACATCCGCGCATGGATCACTCACTACGAAATCTTTCTCGATGAACCGTTGACTGCGCGGCTCGTGGGTGAGCTTTTTCGGGAATTGCACGAGGCGCTGGCTGACCTTGTTCTGCGATCTCGTGGTGGCGCTGGTGGTGGCGGGCTGCCACCGCACGGGGATTCCGAACTGGATGCGTTTCTTTTGCAGGCACTCCTGGTCGGATATGCGAAGCTGAATGCGATACGTGCTCAACCCCGTCACGTCCGCGCGACAGCGGCCTCCATCGTGAATCGCGGCGTGGACGCGATATCGTCGCGGTCAGGGTCCTCCTCCGAATCAACGGCGTAATTCACCATGCTGAGTTTTCGGTAAACTTTTGTCGGAATTTGCCGTGATGTCAATGTGTTCGATGGCTTTGGTCATTTGTGGATTTCTTGCAAAATCACCTAATCAGGGGATGAGTCAGTGATCAGACGCGTGCCGCGGCGGGAGGTCAGATAGGCCCAGAACCAATCGAGCGCGACGGCGGTGCGGTTACGGACACCGGCGAGAAACGCAATATGCACTGCGCCCCACAGCCACCAGGCAACCGCGCCCTTGAGGTGGATCCGGCCGAAATCGGCCACGGCGGCCTTGCGCCCGATGGTGGCCAAGCTGCCGAGATGGCGGTAGCGGAACGCGCCAGGCGGCGTAGCCCCGTTGATTCGTGCACGGATCAGCCTGGCGACATAAGCGCCGCCCTGCTTGGCGGCGGGTGCCAGTCCGGGTACCGGCTTGCCGGCCCATCCTTCCGAGGCTGCGGTATCGCCGAGGGCGAAGATGTCGGGATGACCGGGAATTGAGAGGTCAGGGCCCACCTTGACGCGCCCAGCGCGGTCAGCCTCGGCGCTCAGCCAGGCTGCTGCCGGAGACGCGACAACACCAGCCGCCCACAAGACGGTCCGCGCCGGAATGAACTGGCCGGCAATAGTCACACCGCGCGCCTCGACGTGCTCCACCCGGGTTCCCGGCACCACTTCGACGCCGAGGGCGGCAAGTGACCGGCTGGCGGTCGCGGACAGGGATTCTGGGAACTGGGCGAGGATGCGGGGTGCCGCCTCGACCAGTAGGATTCGTGCCGACGCCGGGTCGATAGTACGAAATTCCTGGACCATGCCCTGGCCCGTCAGCTCAGCGATGGCGCCCGCCAATTCCACTCCTGTGGGCCCACCTCCAACGATGACAATGGTAAGGAGGGCGGCCCGTTCTTCTGCATCTGCGCTGTTCTCAGCGAGCTCGAAGGCCAGCAGTAGGCGCCGCCTGATTGCCGTCGCATCCTCGATTCGCTTCAGCACGGGGGCGAACTCTGCCCATTCGTCACGGCCGAAATAACTGTAGCGGGCGCCGGTGGCGAGCACGAGGTAGTCGTAGGGAATCGCCGACGATCCCATGGAGACTGTGCGCTTTTCGTGATTGATCCCGCCGACCTCACCGAACAACACTCGCACGTTGGGCTGATCGCGGAACAGGCTGCGAATCGGAGTGGCGATATCAGCGGGCGACAGCCCGGCCGTGGCGACCTGGTAGAGCAGCGGCTGGAACAGATGGTAGTTGTGGCGGTCGATCAGGGTGACGCGACAGGCGGCACCGCGCAGGCCTCGTGCGGCCGCGACCCCGCCGAACCCGGCACCGACGATAACAACATGTGGGAGATCGGCAGACTCATTGTCCTTGGTGTCCTTGGCGCGTGCGATACGAAGGATCAGCCGGTCGAGGGCCAGCGGGCCCGGCCCCCAGCTCGCGGCCAATAACAGCAGCGCAGCGAGGTAAAGCGGTCCGGAATCCTTCATCGGTCCGACCAAGACGGCAAGAAGCAGAGGAAGCGCAGCAAGACGGGTGAAACCGCCCAGCGCGAAGGCAAGGCCGAAGGGCGCGATGAGGGGGACGTGTCGCAGGACCAGCACCACGACTCCACAGCGGAGCAGGACCAGGAAGATCGGTCCAAGCATTTGCGTAATCAGAGCGAACACGCGACCGGTCATTCGCGCCGCCGGGAGCGCGCTGTCCTGGACGCCGCGACTTAACAGCCGGTCGAGCGAGATCGGGCCGGCGCCGATGACCAGATACCAGCCGAACAACGCCGCCCAGTACAGGTTTTCCGGCAGGGCGACGTAGGCGAACTGAATTACCAGCGAGAGGATCAGTAGCGGGATCGCAGCAAGTCTCGTCCCCAAGCCAAGGAAGAGGAGAACCGGCCCGAGGAGTTCGATGGTGATGCCCACGACAGCCGCCGTCTCCGGCGCCATCCACGAAACTGGATAGACATTGGCGGTCAAATAGAGTGCATTGTCCCAATTGGCGGCCTTGAGCAGGCCAGAGACGAAAAATTTCTCGCCCAGCCACAGCCGGATTAGCAGATCGACGACAGGGTACAGGCTCGCCGCCACGGCCTCCCATCGGCTGTACCAAGAGGCCAGGCGTCTCATCGGTGCTCTCCTGAGGCAGACCGATTGACCCGGGCGGGATTCGCTTCATTAATAGGCGGTCGAGGGACCAGTTCGCCGAGTCGCGCGAGATGTTGTGGATCACTGCCGCTGGCGACCCAAAGACCGTGGTTGGCGCTCAATTTCTTGTTCATGGCTATTCCACTCCCGGAAGGGACAGTCGTTTCTGTTGCAAAGCGGTCTGCGTCCGGGGCAAGAATTAATTGACGCGGACACGACCGGCCAATTTTCGACGTAACGAGCGGTGTCTCGTTTACAGGAATATCGGACCTGCACGCGACACGACATAGCTCGATCTCTCAACAGTCCGAACAGGATGTTCTTCTGCGTGATCAGGCATCGCTTCTCTGGCCGCGTTCCGAGCACAAGGAGGCGCGGTGGATTGAAATTGCGCAAGCAAAGTGAATGGCCTCTCGCGAACATCCTAGGTGCGAGTTGGAGCATGCAGTTTCTACGGGAGTCATGACCCCAACACGCCAGGGAAACGCATTCCAAGAAAGCTGAACAATGTCTGAAAAAGATCGGTGTAATGTCGATCAGTGTTCCCCGTCTAATCAATGGATGCAATCAAGGGCATCCTCCATGCCGCCCCCTCCGGCATGAGCTTCAGCCCGCTGCGAGTGTACCCAACTCGAGCGGGTTCTTTTTTGAGGACGGACATCCGTCAAAATATGGAACAGATGCCGACGCGCAAGATCCGATGCGGGCTGAACAAGGCACTCATGGAGTCATTTGCATGAAAGTCGCTGACATGAAGATCAGTACCCGCCTGACACTCGGATTCGGACTGGTTTTGTTGCTGGTGATGAGTCTGCTTACGATCGGCGTCGCGAACCTGAATCAAATTAACAGGATCAACGAAGAAATCGTCAACACAGAGTGGGTCAAGGCAGACTCTGCGCAGAGCATCAGTATCCTGACCCGCACGACTGCCTACAAGACGCTGGAACTGTTCGTCACGAGCGATCCCGACCGCGCGGCGCAAATCGATCAATCAATCCTAGCTGACGGAAAGTCAGTCGTTGCGGCGCTGCAAACGTTCGATTCGCTCGCTTACACCCCCAAGGAGAAATCGCTGCTCGTGGCGATTAAGGCGTCGCATACCGCATACGAGGCCTCCTTCGGCCAGGTAGCGAGTCTTCTAGCCGAAGGCCGCCGCGATGAAGCGATCCAAACGATGAACGAGAAAATGCACCCGTTGCTCGACGTTGTACAGAAGCAGGTCGACGCTCTGGTCGGTCTGCAGAGCGAACTGGGGCAGCAGCGCGCCGCCAAGGCCAGTGAGGACATTGGGCTGGCCCGCACGCTGATGCTCGTGCTGGGATCGGCAACCGTACTGGTTGGCATGGGATTCGCGATATGGATATCGCGGGGTATCACCCGCCCGATCCATGACGCGATGCGGGTAGCGCGCACTGTTGCCGCTGGCGATCTCACCAGCGATATTGCGATAACAGCGCGCGACGAGACCGGGCAGCGTCTGCAGGCCCTCAAGGAAATGAACGAGGGACTTTCGACTATCGTCATTCAGGTTCGAACGGGGGCCGATGCGATTGCCGTGGCATCGAGCCAGATGACGCAAGGCCACACTGACCTTTCGAAGCGCACCGCAGAGCAGGCTGCTTCGCTGCAGGAAACGGCCTCGAGCATGGAGGAGTTTACGACCATGGCGATTCAAAACGCTACGAACGCCAAGCAAGCGAGTCAATTGGCGGTCGCGGCGAGCGACACGGCCGTTTGCGGCGGCGAGGTTGTGCGGCAAGTCATCGAAACAATTCACGACGTTACCGAAAGCTCGAAGAAAATCATCGAGATCATCGGAGTGATCGAGGGCATCGCCTTTCAGACTAATATCCTCGCGCTCAACGCGGCAGTAGAAGCGGCACGCGCCGGCGAACAGGGCCGAAGCTTTGCCGTGGTGGCGGGCGAGGTCGGGAGCCTTGCGCAGCGCAGCGCAGTCGCGACCAAGGAAATCAACGGGCTGATCGAGGATTCGGTGAGCAAGGTCGAAAAAAGCTCGGCGCTCGTGGAAAAGGCCGGGCACACGATGGTTGAGATTGTGCAAGCCGTAAAACGCGTGACGGACATCATGGGGAAGGTTGCGACGGCTTCCGCAGCTCAAAGCGGCGATATCGAGCATATGAACAGTGCAGTGGCGCGGATGGACGCTGCCACACAACGGAACGCATCGCTGGTAAAGGAGACGACAGCCGCTGCAACCTCATTGGAGGAACAGGGCAGGCTCCTTCGCGACGCAGTAGGGGCGTTCCGGGTGTCGGCCCCGGAGTCTGCACGGCAAACGACGCAACCGGGGCGGCCCGCCAGGTCACTGGAAGAGACGCTCACGCCAGCCCACGTGAGTGCGCTTGTTCCATTGGCTGCCAATCACGGCTTGGGCGAAACATAGCGGGGACGTTGAGTGGTTGCGTCGGGAGCGGTAACTGAATTCGACGGAATTAAGCCATAGCGCGTCATCAAGCGGAAGGGGCTATTTCACCAAGGTGCCCGGAGGGCATGGCCGAACGGGAGGCCGCGATGCCACGTGCTACCGAGCCAACCTGAATGTGTCGGGTCACGAATCGAGGGAACATGGTCATGCGCAACGAGCTTAACGAGATCAAGTCGGCGGCCGAGCCGTCCACCCAACAGGCCGCGTTACCCGGGCAGGTAGTACTGGTTCTACAAGGCGGAGGTGCGCTAGGCAGCTACCAGGCGGGTGTCTATGAGGCGCTCCATGCGGCGGGCATTGAGCCAGACTGGATCATCGGAACGTCGATCGGCGCGGTTAACGGTGCGATCATCGCCGGCAACCGGACCGAGAACCGGTTGGTTCGGCTGCGCGAGTTCTGGAGCGGCGCAGCCCGCCACGAGCCGTGGCCCACTGTTGCGCCCTATGCCGGCGCCGGTAACGTCTTCCGCAATATGTGGACCGTGGCGTACGGCCTTCCGGGGTTCTTCGAACCAAGGTTCACCGCGTGGTTTGGACCGCATACTCCGCTCGGTGCCGAATCGGCGTCGTACTACTCGACAGCGCCTCTGGAAGGGGCGCTCGCCAAGTTGATCGACTTCCCGTATCTGAATGATCAGCACATGCGACTTTCCGTTGCGACTGTTGGCGTGCGCTCAGGAGAAATGCGCTACTTGTCCAATCGCGATACCGAACTCCGAATGCCGCACGTTATGGCATCCGCCGCGCTGCCTCCAGCTTTTCCGGCAGTGCGCATCGACGGGGAAGCGTACTGGGATGGCGGCATTCATTCCAATACGCCCATCGAGGCGATATGGGACGATCATCCCAGGCGCGATGCTGTTGTCTTTTCGGTCCAACTCTGGCCGATGAGCGGCCCGGAGCCGGAAACCGTTTGGCAGGTGCTTGGCCGGCAAAAAGACATCCAGTACGCGAGCCGCACGGAGAGCCAACTCCAACGCCAACGTCAAATCCACCGCCTGCGCCATATCATTCGCGAGCTCGGTCGTTTGATGAACGAAGACGCGCGAGAGTCGCCCGAAGTCAAGAAACTGCTTGAGTGGGGGTCCCCTTGATTTTCATGC